>JASLDK010000258.1 GCA_030145945.1 Nocardioides sp. | reverse complement strand
AGCTCGGGGTGGTAGTCGGCGTACCCCTTGGTCCAGGCGAACCGCACCCACCGCGACCGCTCCAGGAGCTCCATCGCGGCCGGGCCGTGGTCGACGTACGCCGCCAGTCGGGCCGAGTCGACCGTCCCGCCGGTGATCGTGGTCAGGTACTCCAGCACCGACGCACGCGAGTCGTCATGGCCGGCCCTACGCAGGGTCGGGTTGTTGGGCACCCAGATGCCGCCGCCGGAGATGCCGGTGCTGCCGCCGAACTTGGCACCCTTCTCGATCACGACCACCGACAGGCCGGCGTCGACCGCGGCCAGCGCGGCCGTCATGCCGCCGCCGCCGCTGCCGACGACGACGAGGTCGAACTCGTCGGTCCAGGTCGCGCTCATGCGGCGTGCTCCCCGTCCTGCTCGGTGAGGAAGGCGAGCACGGTCCGCTCCCAGGCGCGCTTCTGCTCGATCATCGCCCAGTGCCCGCAGTTGGCGAACACGTGCACCTCGACGTCGGGAATGGTCCGCATCGGGATGAGCATCATGTCGAGCGGGCTGACCCGGTCGTCGCGCCCCCAGGTGAGCAGGGTGCGTGCCTTGATCTGGTCGAACTGGGCCCAGCCGGGCGTGGCCTGCGCCGAGCTCCCGGCGCCTGCGAAGGCAGCCGCGATCGCAGTCCGGCCGTACATCCTGCGCGCGACCTCGAGGGTGTCCGGCTCGGTGGCCAGTGCCCAGCGCTGCTCGATCAGCTCCTCGGTGACCATGGACTGGTCGAAGACCATCGAGCGCAGCCAGGCGACGAGGTTCTCGCGGGTCGGGTTCTCGACGAACTCGACCAACAGGTTGATGCCCTCACCCGGGGCGGGGCTGAAGATGTTGCGGCCGACACCGCCGACGGTGACCAGGCGTCGTACCCGATCGGGCTGGCTGATCGCGAGCCGAGTCGCGACTCCGCCGCCCATCGAGTTGCCGATGACGTCGACGCGGTCGAGGCCGAGCCCGTCGAGGAAGCGCTGTACGGCGGGCAGCGCCGCCACCATCGGGTGTTGGTCCGTGGTGTCACTGACGCCGAAGCCGGGCAGTTCGAGCACCAGGCACCGGAAGTGCGGTGCGAAGGCCGGGAGGTTGTCGCCGAAGTTGCGCCACCCGGTGACGCCCGGGCCCGACCCGTGCAGCATCAGCAGCGGGGGGCCGTCTCCGGCCTCGTGATAGCGCAGCACGCCGGCGTCGGTGGCCAGTTCGCGTCGCGTGGAATCGTGGGTCAGGTCGGTCACGCTCCGCACGCTAGGCAACCGCGCGCGAGCGGGTCCGATCATCTCCCGGTGACCGGAAACCGGCTCCAGTCCGGACATTCCCGCGTCGTCGTACCTCACTCACCGGAATGCCCGGCACCACGGAGGTGGCCGGTCGCTAGCGTCCTGCGACATGAGCACCGCTGCCGCCCCGACGCCGCTGGAGATGCGGGCCGCGATGGGCAACTTCGCCACCGGCGTCACCATCGTGACCGGGATGGACGACGGCGAACCGGTCGGCTTCGCCTGCCAGTCGTTCGCCTCGGTCTCGCTCGAGCCACCTCTGGTCCTCTTCTGCGCCGACCACAGCGGCCGGGCCTGGCCGCGGATCCGTCGGTCGGGAAGGTTCACGGTCAACGTGCTCGGCGAGGACCAGGCCGACCTGTGCCAGCGGTTCGGCTCGAGCCGCGGCCGCAAGTTCGAGGATCTCGAGTGGGGCCTCTCCCCCGAAGGCACCCCGAGTCTGCCCGGCACCCTGATGCGGGTGCACGCCCTGGTCGAGGACGTCGTGGTCGCCGGCGACCACGACGTCGTGATCGGCCGGGTCACCCGCCCGGAGACCCCCCACCGGGACAACCCGATGCTGTTCTTCCGCGGCCGGTTCGGTGTCGAGGACCAGCACGAGCAACTCGCTCCCGACCTGTGGGGCTGGGGCGACCACTGGGGCTGACCCGGCAGGAACTAGCTCTTAGAACGCGCCGACCCGGCAGAAACTAGCGCCCGAAATACGTCGACCCGGCAGAAAGTAGCGAGTTGCCAAAGCTACTTTCTGCCGGGTCGATGCAATCTGCGTGCCAGTTCGAGCCGGGTGGGCCGAAAAAGCGCGCAAGTTTCTGCCGGGTCGGCTATGCCCAGGCGCCGGATGCAGCGTCGGCGACGAGCCGTTCCATCGTCGCGGCCGACCAGGTGGCCGGGGCGGGAGCCGATGCAACAGCCTGCGCGGGAGCTTGTGACCGAGCCGGTGCGGGGGCTCGCACAACGGCTGGCGCAGCGTTCCGCGCGGGGGCAGGTGGTGCGTCGGGGTGTGAGAAGAAGTCGGTCGCTGCCTGACGGGCGGCTCGGAGCACGAGGGGCGCGACCCGCTCGACGGGTGCGCGCAGGTCACCGACCAGAGAGATGGCGCCGATCGGTCCTTCGAGACTGCGGATGGCGACGGCGACACAGGCGATGTCGGGGTGCGCCTCGCCGCGCTCGAACGCGACGCCGTGGCGCCCGCGGATCCGGTGCAGCTCCTGGTGGAGCAGGGTGAGGTCGGTGATCGTCGACCTGGTCAGCCGGGCGGGCCGCGCCTCGACGATCTCGTCGACGCGCTCGGCGGGCAGCCAGGCGAGGATCGCCTTGCCGAGAGCCG
>JASLDK010000440.1 GCA_030145945.1 Nocardioides sp. | reverse complement strand
GCCCTCATTCTTCGGGTGCTCGCGCAGCATATCGTTGCGGATCACCTCGAGGATCTTGTTGTAGCGGCCTCGCAGCGTCACCTTTTTGCCGTCGTTCATCACGAAGTTCAGCGTGTGGACCGCTCGGCCTCCTGGCGAGGCCATCTCCGGTGGATGGGTCGTGAAGATGTCGTCCAGCGAATCGACACCCTCGATCGCTAGCACGCCCTCGGCCTGCCCGATAAGAGCAAGGCAGAGGGTCGACCAATGGTTCTGACCCCGGGGCCGGCCGGTTTTCAGCCACGTGATCGCCTCGGCGAGGGAATCCGAGCCGGAGCCCCATGACTGCCGCTCGAGGAAGCCGTCGGGGTACCCGATCTTGTCGCCGAAGTTCTCGATCGGCTGGTTGCCACCCCGCGTCGCCAACTCAGAACCACCGGTTCTCGTCTTGGAGTGCCTGTCCGACTGCTTGCGCCAGCAGCGGCGGCACCGCGTTGCCCACCTGCAAGCGCTGGCTAGTCGTGCCACTGAGGAAGTGGAACCGATCGGGGAAGGACTGGAGCCGAGCGCCCTCGCGGGTGGTCAGCCCGCGGTCCTGTACGGGGTGAATGCATCGAGTGCCCGAAGGCTTGCCCAGGTTCTGCGTGATGGCTACTGCTGGCCGCCAAGACGCGAGTCGGCTGTAGGAGTTGTGGAATCCCGCTCGCGGCTGCAAGTGCGGCGGGATCGAGCGCCGGTTCCCGCCATCGGGGATGTGCGAGATCGCCTCGACTAGGTGGTCGGGATGGCGCGAGACGCTGTGGCCCTGGAGCACGTCGTCGGTTTGGCGCATCAGTTTCTGGTACGGCGTCGTCGGTGCCTTGGTGTACCGCTCGGCGCTCTCTCCGGCGCCCAGCACAGGCAGGTCGTAGATTGCGTCGGCGACGTTGACGAACGTCTCCTCGTCGTGGGTCACCGGCGGACCCTGGAACTGGCCTCGCTCCTTGTGGCCGACGAACACCACCCGGCGCCGCAACTGCGGGACGCCGTGTTCGGCCGATGTCAGCACCATGAACCGGACCCGGTAGCCCAGGTCCTTGAATGACTCGGCGACCTCCTGCTCGTAGCTCATGTCCTTGAGGCCCAGGACGTTCTCGATCATGAAGCCCTCGGGCTGCAGTCCTTTGACGATCCGGCGGAACTCCAGGAACAGGACGTTGCGGGGGTCAGACCGGTTGCGCTTGCCGACGGTACTGTAGCCCTGGCACGGCGGGCCCCCCACGACCCAGTCCGGTTTCTCCGGCAGCAGCTTGGCCAGCCGCGGCATCGTCAGATCGCGAACGTCGCACTCGACCGTCTGGTGGTCGGGCATGTTGTGCCGGTAGGTCGCCATCGCGTCGGACCAGTAGTCCGAAGCGAGCAGACATTCCATCCCGGATTCCTGTAGGCCCCACGAGAGCCCTCCAGCGCCAGCGAACAGGTCGATGAATGTCTCCGTCACAAGTAGATCATAACCAGAAGAGGTCGCACGATTGTTCGATTGTCGGTCGAGTGTCCTGGAGTCTCGAGGAATCGCCTGGTTGGGCATCACGGGCCTTGTGGCTTTGATCTGCAGGCATCCCGTGTCTGAGTGACGTGCCGGGCGGGTTCAGACCTCGATCTGCTTCGTGAGCTTCGTCAAGCGGAAGCGGGCCATCGCGAGGTTGGAGCGGGCCCGGTCGAGCACGAGGTACAGGAACAGGTCGTCGGCGCCCGCGGGGATCGGCCGGACGATGTGGTACTGCGTGCCCAGCGTGACGAGGATGTCCTCGATGTGGTCGTCGACGTCCAGATCGCCCAGCGTGCGGCCCATCGCCCGGATCAGCGCAGAGTTCCCCGCCGCGGCGACCTCGAGGTCGAACTCCTCGGGATCACCGGCCGCGTCCAGCGTCATGCCGCTCTGCACGTCGACCAGCGCCACGCCCAGCGCGCCGTCGATCGCCATCGCCTCCCGCAGCGCCTCCGCCGTCCGCGCCCGGTCGCCGGCCTGCTCCGCGGCAGGGGCGACCTCCGGGGTCACCGATGCCGGCTCAGCCGACGGCTCTGTGGCCTCCGCAGCCGGCGGTGTCTCGACGGCAGGCTCCTCGACCGGGGCCTCGACCACGGCCGCTTCCCCGACCGGGGCCTCGACGACGGGCGCCTCGGCGACCGGTTCGGCCGGCGCGGGCTCCTCAACAGCGGCCTCGACCGGTGTCGCAACCGGCGTCTCGGCAGCGGGGGGCTCAGCGACCGGTTCCACGGGCACGGGTGCTTCGTCGACCTCGATGTCCGCGACGGCCTCCGCAGTCGGGGGCGCCGCGTCCGCCGCGACGTGCTCGGCGTCCTCGCCAGTGGACTCGGGCTCGGGCTGCGCCGGGGCCTCGTCGGCGACGGGCTCAGCAGCAGCGTCCGGTGCGGCGTCGGCCGCGTCGACGGCGGGCGCAGCATCCTCGTCGACGGACGCCGCGTGGTGCACGTTCTCCGCGACGGCCGCGGGCTCGGCGTCCTCCACCTCGACGGCCTCGGGCTCCGCGACGGGCGCCTCGTGGGCCTCGACGTCCACGACCTCGACGTCGATGTATGACTCGTCGGGCTCGTCGAGGGTCTCGACCTCGGGCTCGTGATGCTCGGCGAAG
>JASLDK010000154.1 GCA_030145945.1 Nocardioides sp. | reverse complement strand
CTGATGGCAGCGACCACGGGGATGACCAGGGGGTGACCGGGGGATGACCGAGGACAGGGGTGTGCCGCCGGGGCCCCTCCCAAGACCCCGGCGGCACGTTCGCTCCCCGCAGTGAAACGTTCATGCTGAGGCGGCCGGCCCGACCCATCCCGCCCCCCAGCCGGATCGGATCGGTGGCCGCCTCAGCAGCTCATGGCGCCGCGCGCAGCGGCGGTCCGGGCGCTCGGCCCGGGCGACGACTCGGTGGCGGCAGGGCCACCAGCCGCTCGATGTCAAGAGGTGTAAGCGCCTGTCGACGTGCGTCGGCGAGGAGCATCCGGTCCCGGGTCAGGTCGACCAGCGTCGCGACGACGCTGGCCACGTGGGCCGATCCGGTGCGGCGGGCCAGTTCGACCAGAGTGATCGGGTACGACGACCACGGACCTGCCTCCACGAGCGCGATCTGGTGCCGCCACTCAGCGATGGTGCCGCGGGCGACCACGTCGACGAACTCCTCGACGCTGTCGAGCGGCGAGGCTCCCCAGCGCCGATCGGTGCCCTGGGACATCAGTGCGTGGGCGGCGCGCAGACAGGCGTCGTCGATCGCCAGACCGCGTGCCGCGGTCGGTGGGTGGGATTCGAGGCGGGCGCGCAGGCCGGGGGACAGCATCCGGCGTACGGCCTTGGTGGTGAGGGGCAGCCGGACGTCGTCCTCGAGGGCTGCGCCGTATCGATGCTGGAGGCGAGCGAGGCGGTCGTGACCGAACTCGTCGGTCAGCGCCGCGAGAGCCGCGTGGTCCTCGACCTCACCGAAGATCGCAAGGCTGATGAGGTTGGCCGCCGCCGCGGCTGCGGGCAACGTGTGGGAGAGCGACCGGTGCTCCTCCAGCAGCGCTGTCAGCCGGGTCCAGGTGTCGAGGTCGGGGGCAGAGACCTGGTGGGTCCGGTCGAGGGCGGCGTCCACGACGGTGAGCAGCAGCTCCTCCTGCGGCAGCCCGATGATCCGACGCTCCAACAGGTTGCTGCGCAGGCGATCGGCACGGCGCGACAGGGAGCGGGGGCGCAGCTCCGCGACCGGCGACCCGCCGTGCGCGCGGTGAGTCTGCGTCACCATGTCCTTCTCCGATCGTGCGTCTGGTCCCCCGAGATGCCCCGAACGGGGCAGTCATCGGTCCAGACGGATCGCGTCGCGAAACATCACGCGATTTTCGGGCGCACTTCGCATCTTTTTGAAAAACAGGCATCATCGACTCCACGGTGATGCGTTGAACAGGGCGTCACACACATCGAGAACCAGCCGGTGATCGACCACAGGAAGGCACGAACCGTGGAGCAGACGGGCGACGACGCCGTCGGGGGAGCCGACGACGAACTCCTCGCGTGCGCCCGGTCCGGTGACGTCGCGGCCATCGAACAGCTCTATCGCGACCACCTCGACGGTGCTCGCAACCTGGCTCGCATCCTGGTCGGTGCTGAAGCCGCCGAGGAGTTGGTGGCCGAGTCGTTCGCCCGCGTGCTCGGTCAGTTGCGGTCCGGTGGCGGTCCGACGTCCAACTTCCGCTCCTACCTCCACGTGACCATCCGCAACGGCTATCGCGACGGTCTCCGCTCGACGCGCGAGGCGTCCGCCTCCGACCAGCCGTGGCTCTTCGACCAGCCCGACCTCGCGGACAAGACGCCGGAGGAGGTCGTCGAGGGCCTCGACGAGACCGTGGCCGTCGACGCCCTTTCCAGCCTCCCCGAGGCGTGGCAGAAGGTGCTGTGGCACGTCGAGGTCGAGGGCCGCAAGCCTGCCGAGGTCGCGACCCTGATGGATCTCAAGCCGCGCGCAGTCTCGTCGCTGGCGCACCGCGCGCGCGAGGGCCTCAAGCGCGCCTACCTCGACATGCACGCCGGTCCCGAGCCGGCGCGCGAACAGTGCCGGTGGGTGCACGCCCGGATGAGTCAGCAGGCTCGCGGCGACCTGAGCGACCGGGCGGCTGCGAAGTTCGACGCCCACCTCGACGACTGCGCCGAGTGCCAGCAGGCGTTCCTCGTCGTCGACCAGGTCAACCAACGCCTCGCCGCCTACGTGTTGCCGATCGTCCTGCTCGCCGTCGTTCCGGCTGGCAGCAAGGCCCTGCTCTGGCTCGTCGGCGGCGGAGCCGCTGGCGCGGCGGGTGCCGGTGCGGCCGCTGGCTCGGGTGGAGCGGGCGCCGGCGGCGCCGGCGGTACGGCGGCCGGCGGCACTGCCTCGAGCGCGGCCGTCGTTGCTGCGGCCGCGGTTGCGGTCGCCGCGGTTGCGGCTGGAGCTCTTGCCGTCATGAACGGCGGCGACTCCGGGGCTTCGCCGCAGCGGCCCGCTGCAGTGAGCAGCGCACCGCTCGGTGATGACCCGAAGGATGCTGGGCCAGTGGCCATTGCCTCGGCCCCGACCCGGGCGGCCAGCCCGGTGGTGCCGGTGCCTCCCGCGGCTGCGCCATCGACCCCGGCGCCGACGAAGGCGCCCAGTTCGCCGGAGTCGTCGCCGTCGGCACCCGGCGTGCCACTCGCCTCGAACACGCCGGCCGCAGCCCCGACGCCCTCGAGTACGACGAACCTGCCGGTGCCGCCCACCACGATGCCGGCCAGTCCGCCGACGACGCCGTCCCCGACCACGACGCCGTCGACACCGCCCGCGAGTGTTCCGCCGAAGTCGCCAGCGTGTGGGGACTACCAGATCTGCATCGGCCCGATCGTGGTGAGTTTCCCCGATTCCGGTGGGGCCGGCGTCAAGCTGGATCTTCCGGGCGGGGCGGTCGAGATCGCGTTGGGCAACGACAACTGATCCGGCACCCTGACAGCCGGGAGCTGTCCTCGTCGGAGTCGGTTCGCCCCACAGGTTACTGGCGAGTAATCTGGTTGTCATGACTCAGGTCCACAACCTCTGGAAGACCACGACCGGCCTGCCGGTCGTCGGCGGCACCCTCGGCAAGCGCGTCTTCTCGATCGCGTTCAGCCAGAAGGCGCCCTACTTCGCCACGATCCACCCGCGGGTCACCGACCTGCGCCCCAACTACGCCTCGGTCGTCATCCCCAAGCGGCGCAGCGTGCAGAACCACATCGGCACCGTGCATGCGATCGCCATGTGCAACGGCCTCGAGATGGCGATGGGGGGGCTGGCCGAGTCCACCATCCCCGACACGAAGCGGTGGATTCCCAAGGGCATGTCGATCGCCTACACCGCCAAGGCGACCGGCGACGTCACCTGCATCGCGGAGACCGACCAGGAGCAGTGGGACAACGCGAACGGCGAACTCCCCGTCCGCGTCCGCGGCGAGCTGGCCGACGGCACCGTCGTCATCGAGGGCACCATCACCTTGTGGGTGACCCCCAAGAAGTAGTTGTCCGCCTGAATCCACCGGTTCGGCCGCAGCCAGCCGAACCGGTGGATTCAGGCGCGGTCGACGCCCGCGGCAGCGGCAGCCACGTCGATCTTCTTCTCGCCGACGAACCGCTTCTGGATCCACGTGGCAAGCAGCGTCAGCAGCAGGTTGAGGCCCACGTAGAGCACGGCCAGCACGAACGCCGTCGGCACCTGGTTGTGAAACTCCTTGTAGATCTGCTGCCCGATCTTCGTCAGACCCGGTGCCGCCACGGCGTACCCCAGGCTGGTGTCCTTCAGGGCAACCACCATCTGGCTGATGATCGCCGGCAGCATCACCTTGACCGCCTGGGGCAGCAGGATCAGGGCCATCACCTGGGTCTTGCGCATCCCGATGGCGTACGCCGCCTCGGCCTGGCCCTTGGGGACGGCGTCCACCCCCGCCCGGACGACTTCCGCGAGGACCGCGCCGTTGTAGCAGGTGAGCGCGATGACGACGGCGAGGAAGCCGCCGCGCTCGTCGACCCACAAGAAGTTGCCGTGGCTCGAGATGAACCATGCGTAGTAGACGAAGATCATCAGCAGGAGCACCGGCATGGCGCGGAAGAACTCCACGACCGCCCAGGCTGGCCAGCGGATCCACGCGTGGTCGGACATCTTCGCCACGCCGAACAGGAAGCCGAACACGACGGCTCCGACGATGGCGAAGACGGCCATGGTGACGGTGACGACCAGGCCGTCCATGAGCAGTGCGCCGACATAGCTCGGGGTGAGGAACGGCTCCCACAGGGCGTAGTCGAACTGCCCGTCGTCGTTCAGCTTCCACAGCGCGTAGACGACGGCGGCAGCGATCGCCGCCGAGGCGAGGATCGTGTAGATCCGGTGGCGCGTCCGGGTTGCGGGACCCGGCGCGTCGAAGAGAACGCTGGCGGCCATCAGGCGACCCTCCACCTTCGCTCGAAGCTCATCGCGATCAGCGACACGATCTCGACGAGCACGATGTAGCCGATCGCGAAGCAGATGAAGATCCCGATCCGCTCGCTGCTGTGGTCGTTGGTCATGGCGCGCATCGTCGCCAACGCCTCGGCGAGGAAGAAGACGCCGGCGACGGAGCTGTTCTTGAGCATCGCGATCAGCGCGCTGGCCACGGGCGGCACGGAGGCCCGCATGGCCTGCGGCAGGACGACCTGCGTCATCACGCCCGTGAACGGCAGCCCGATCGCACGAGCGGCCTCGGCCTGACCCATGGGGACGGCGTTGACGCCTGAGCGCAGTGCCTCGCACACGAAGCAGGCGGTGTAGAGGCTCAGGGCCACGAAGGCGGTCGCGAACGCCGAGGTGAAGTCGAAGGTGCCGATATGGACCTGCACCCACTTGAAGTTGATGCCGAGGATCGGCGCCGCGAAGTGGAAGAAGATGAAGATCAACACGAGCGGGGTGTTGCGCACGACCGACACGTAGACGGTCGCGAGCGCCCGCAGGACGCTGATCGGGCCGACCCGCATGGCGACCAGGACGGTGCCGAGGACGAGGGACGCGACGGCGCTGACCAGGAACAGGAAGAGCGTGTAGCCGAATCCCTTCAGGACTTGGTCGAGGTTGTCGAGCACCGCATTCAAGGGCGTCCCCTTCGATGAGGGGAGCCGGGGCCGTCGTACGCCGACAGCCCCGGCTCCGTGGTCATGGCTGGATCAGCGCCCGGTCACTGCTGGCAGGGCTGCAGCGTCGGAGGCTCCGGCGTCTCCACCCCCGAGGGCCCGAGAGTCAGCTTGAAGGCCTCCGCCCACGAGCCGTCCTGGAACGCCTTGGTGAGCACGTCGCCGATCCACTTGCACATCTCGGGGTGGTTCTTGCCGTAGCCGACACCGATGTTCTCGGTGGAGAACTGCTCGCCGACCACCTTGAGCTTGCCCTCGTTCTGGGCCGCGAGTCCGGCGAGGATCGAACCATCGGTCGACATCGCCGGGTAGGTGCCGTCGAGCACCTTCTCGGCGCACTCGGAGTAGGAGTCGGCGCCCACGCCCTTGGCGCCCTTGGCCTGGACGTTGGCCAGCGACGTCGACCCGGTCACCGAGCACACCTCCTTGCGCTTGAGGTCGTCGATGCCCTTCACGTTGCTGTCGTCCTTCACCAGGACCTGCTGGCCCGTGACCATGTAGGGACCCGCCTGGCCGACGACCTTCTGGCGGTCGGCAGTGATGGAGTACGTCGCCAGCACGACGTCGTCCTTGCCCGACTCAAGGTAGGGCTCGCGGTTGTCGGAGATCGTCTCCTCCCAGGTCACCTTGTTGGTGTCGGAGGGGTCGATGCACAGGTCGGCGACGAGCAACTTGGCGATCTCGACGTCGAAGCCGCTGGGCACCTTGTCGGTGGCGCCCTTGAAGCCGAGGCCCGGCTGGTCGAATTTCACGCCCACGGTGATCTTCCCGGCCTTGGCGAGCTCGGCCATGCGTGAGCCGGCCTCGAACTTGCCGTCGCAGTCGCTCTTGGCCTTGACGTCACGTCCCTCCTTGTCGCTGCCTGCGTTCCCGCACGCGGCGAGGCCGCCGGTGACGGCGATGGTCGCGGCGGCCGCCACGAAGATCTTCCTCAGTCGCATCTTCCTTGCTCCTTTTCTCGCCCGAGATCGAACGGGCATCAGTGCTTGAGGATCTTGCCGAGGAAGTCCTTGGCTCGATCGCTCTGCGGGTTGGTGAAGAAGGTCTCGGGGTCGGTGGTCTCGAGGATCTGACCGTCGGCCATGAACACGACGCGGTTGGCGGCAGTGCGGGCGAACCCCATCTCGTGGGTGACCACGACCATCGTCATGCCGCGCTCGGCGAGGTCCACCATGACGTCGAGGACCTCCTTGATCATCTCCGGATCGAGCGCGGAGGTCGGCTCGTCGAAGAGCATCACCTTGGGCTCCATCGCCAGTGCGCGAGCGATCGCGACGCGCTGCTGCTGACCGCCGGACAGCTGGGCGGGGTACTTGTCCACCTGCTTGCCCACGCCGACCCGGTCGAGGAGCTCGCGGGCCTTGGCCTCGGCCTCTGACCTCGACTGCTTGCGCACCTTGATCGGCCCGAGGGTGACGTTCTCCAGGATCGTCTTGTGGGCGAACAGGTTGAAGCTCTGGAACACCATTCCGACATCGGCGCGGTGGCGGGCGAGTGCCTTGCCCTCCTGCGGGAGCACGGCTCCTTCGATGAGGATCTGGCCGGAGTCGATCGGTTCCAGCCGGTTGATCGTGCGGCACAACGTCGACTTGCCGGAGCCGGACGGGCCGATCACCACGACCACCTCGCCCCGTCCGACGGTGAGGTTGATGTCCTGCAGGACGTGCAACTCGCCGTACCACTTCTGCACATCGGTGAGCTCGACCAGGGGATCGCCGGAACGGGCCGGGTTACGGTCCACCGGAGCGTCGTCGGTGACGGTCATAGGTGAGGACGCTAGTCCGAATGGGCTATCTCGGCTAGTACGAAAGTCCCGGACGAGACCAAGTTGTGACACGCATCGTCTGCTGCGCACTGGGCCGGGTGGCCGGGCGGAGCGGCGTCGATCAGAGGATGTCGGGGACCACGCTCAGCGCGAGCCCGACCAGGAGGGCGAGCACGGAGATGACGGCTGCTCGGCGTCGAGCCCTCGCCGCGGCTGCCCGATCGGCCTCAGTCATCGGGTCCAGTCCCTGCGTCGCGCGCCACGTCGTCTCCTCGTCGACCCACTGGTCCTCCGGGGTCGCGGCGTGCAGCGCGGCATCGATTCCCAGCAGCAGCAGGGTGAATGCTCCTCCGGCGACCGTGAGCACGGTCAGGATCGCCGAGACCCCGCGGGTGTCGGTCCCGAACATCAGTCCGGTGCCTGCCCCCACCGACGCCGCGAGCGCCACGATGCTGGCGACGCTGCCGATCACCTCGTTGTGCCGGGCCACGAAGCCAGCGGGAGCGGT
>JASLDK010000151.1 GCA_030145945.1 Nocardioides sp. | reverse complement strand
CGTAGACCTCACCGCGCCGCACGGTCATCGTCACCTTGTCGACGGCGACGCGGTCGCCGTACACCTTGGTGAGGTTGTCGGTGCTGGCCACCACGGGATTCGTGGTGCCGGATGTCAGGGGGATGTCCATGGCTCCCACCTTGGTCGCGAAGGGGCCAGCGCGCGTCCGCCCGGGAGCGGCAGGAGGCTACGCAAAGTTGCGTACCCCGACCGCGCCGGTCGGCGTACGCGCTGGTGGGGGCGGCGGCCTAACCTCGCTGCATGGCCTCTCCTGTCCATCCCACCGTGGTGGATCTGACGCGCGCCCATCGCTCGTGGTGGCCGTGGGCGGTGCTCGCGATCGTGCTGCTCGGCACCGCGGCGTCCAACGCCAAGATCGGAGTCGAGAACCCCGTCTGGGCAGGCGTTGTGCTGGTGCTGCTCGCGACTCTGCCCGCGGTGTTCCCGTTGGCGCTCGACCGTCTCGCAGTCTGGTGGCTGGTCGGGTCGGGCGGGTTGTGCGGCCTCTACTTCGCTCTCGGGTACGCCGACGGGCCGGTCTTCCTCGCGCTGCCGACGGTGACCTTCCTGATGGCCGCTGCGGTCCCGGTGCGGCAGTGGTTCGCCGGCGCCTTCGTGGGCGTCCTCCTGCTGGGGAGCGGGTTGTGGGCTCGCTGGCAGTGGCACGCGGACGAACCGCACAAGAGCCTGTGGCAGGCCATCGGGATGGCCGGGATCGTGCTGGCCGCCGGAGCGGTGGCGACCGCCACCCGCAATCGGTTCGAGGCCACCGCCGCCCAGGTGCAGCGGGTGGCCTCCGACGAGCGACTGCGGATGGCGCAGGACCTCCATGACGGAGTGGGGCACGGCCTGGCCGTGATCGCCATGCAGGCAGGAGTCGCGCTCCACCTGATGGACCGCGATCCGGAGGCGGCGCGGCAGAGCTTAGAGGCGATCCGCGGCACCAGCAAGGAGGCGCTGGACTCGTTGCGCGCCGAGCTCGCGGCCATCGCGGGGGAGACTGCGCCGGCACCCGCCCCCCGCCGCCCCGCCCCGGGTGTGGCGGCGATCCCTGCGCTGCTCTCGCGGGTGAGGTCTGCCGGGTTGGGCGTCGAGGTGCACGGGACCCCGGGCGAGTTGTCGGATCGGGCCGGTGCGGCGGCATACGCCGTGCTCCAGGAGTCGCTCACGAATGTGCTGCGGCATGCAGCCGCGACGACGGTCGTGCTGACGTGGTCGCGGCGCAACGATGCGGTCGTCCTGCGGGTGGCGGACGACGGACGCGGTGGCGAGGTGCACGATGAGGGCATGGGCATCAGCGGCATGCGCTCGAGGATCGAGGCGCTCGGTGGGTCGCTGCGGGCCGGGGCGGGGGAGAGCGGCGGCTTGGTGGTCGAGGCGGAGTGGCCCGCATGACCCACCCGGTGGATGGGACGATCCGGGTCGCCCTCGTCGACGACCAGCCGCTGGTCCGGATGGGGCTGGCCACCCTGGTCGCAGCCGAGCCCGGGCTCGAACTGGCCGGCGAGGCTGCTGACGGGCGTGAGGGACTCGCTCTGCTCCGTCGTACGAAACCCGACGTGGTGCTCTGCGACATCCGGATGCCCGTGATGGACGGCCTCGAGATGTTGGCTGCGGTGGCTGCGGATCCCGCGCTGGCACAGGTGAGGGTCGTGATGCTGACGACCTTCGAGCTCGACGAGTACGTCTTCGAGGCGCTCCGCAACGGCGCCAGCGGATTCCTGCTCAAGGATGCCGAGCCGACGGCTCTGCTCGACGCGATCCGGGTCGTCGCCGACGGGGGATCGTTGCTCGCGCCGTCCGTCACACGCACGGTCATCGACCACTTCGGCGCCAGCCGCGCCGAACGTCCGCACCCGCGGATCGGCGACCTCACCGACCGCGAGCGAGAGATCCTCGGCTGGGTCGCAGCCGGGATGTCCAACGCCGAGATCGCCGAGGCGCTGGTCGTCAGCCCCGACACCGTCCGCACCCACGTCAGTCGCGCGATGGTGAAGCTGCAGGCGCGGGACCGGGCGCAGCTGGTCGTCTTCGCCATCGAGTCCGGCCTGCGGCGCTGACCTGCCGGGTCGCCTGGTTGTGGGTCAGGGGGAACGGCGCCCGGCGTACCCCTTCGTGAGCTGGCCGCCGAGGATCGCGGCGAGGGCGAGCGCGAACCCGGCGAGCTGGACGGGGCGCAGCGCTTCGCCGAGGACCAACCAGCCGAGCGCTGCAGCGACGACGGGGGAGAGCAGGCCGAGCAGGGCGGTCGCGACAACCGGCAGCGCGCCGAGGCCGCGGAACCAGAGCAGGTACGCCGCCAGCCCCCCGACCGCACTGAGCCACAGGTAGCCGCCGGCGGCAGCCGCGTCGATGGGCGGCGGGGCACCCTCGAGGAGGAAGGTCGTCGGCAGCAGGACCAGGCCGCCGGCGGTCAGCAGCCAGCTGACCAGCACGGGTGAGCTGATGCCCTCGGGGCGCCCCCAGCGGCGGGTCAGGACGACACCGCTCGCCATCGACAGGGCACCGCCGAGACCCGCGAGCAGGCCGACCGGGTCCAGCGTCGCGTCGGGACCGAGCACCACGAGCGCAACGCCGCCGACGCCCGCGAGGGCCCAGA
>JASLDK010000036.1 GCA_030145945.1 Nocardioides sp. | reverse complement strand
CCGACGTCGAGTTCTTCGCCTCGTCGCCTGCGGCCTCGATGAAGTCGGCCCACGACGCCATCGGACGTTTGATCTTCTGCGTGTCGTAGATGAAGCCCGTCGTGCCGATCGTCTTGGCGATGACGTACTCGTTGTGCGGATCCCAGGTCCGGTCCCGCGCAGCATCCTCGAGATGGGCGAAGTTGGGGATCAGCGACAGGTCGAGCTTGGCGAGCATGCCGTTGGCGACCATCTGCGGGACATAGCTCCCGGTGGGCACGACGATGTCGTATCCACTGGTGCCGCGGGCGGTCCCGAGCTTGGCGATCATCTCCTCGTTGGAGGCGAAGGCGTCCATCTGGACGGTGATCCCGGTCTGCTTGCGGAACGTGCGGATGTTGGACGGGTCGTCGTAGTCGCCCCACGAATAGACGTTGAGACGGTCATCCTGGTGGCCGTCGGGCCGCGCCGTCGGCGCATAGGTACGCCGACCGCAGCCCGCGAGTGCACCGACGCCGACCACGCTCGCCCCACCCAGCAGGGCACGCCGGCTCAACCGCGGAACCGCGGCGGCGGGCGCGAGCACCTTCAACGCGGGTCCCCGGCCGGGAACACCAGCACCGAGGCGGGATCCCACGAACACCACACCGTGTCGCCCGGGCTGACCTCGGGCGCTTCCCGCAGCGGCATCCGGGCGAACACCTCGGTGCCGTCAGCCGCGATCACGACGTACTGGATCTCGCCGCCGAGGAAGGACGAACCCGCCAACCGGCCCTGGAGCTTGTTGCTCGGCTGGGCGGGCGCGGTTGCGCCGACCCGCACGGACTCGGCCCGCAGGGCGATCCGCAGTCCGTCGCCGACGGCGTACGACGACAGCGAATCCCCCGCAGGTGCGAAGGATCCGACGGCACTCTCGGCGATGCCTCCTGCGGCGACGGTGGCGTCGGTGAAGTTCTGGGTGCCGATGAACGAGGCGACGAAGGCGCTTCCGGGGCGCTCGTAGATCTCCTGCGGCGAGCCGACCTGCTCGATCCGCCCGCTCCTCATCACCACGATCCGGTCGCTCATCACCAACGCCTCGCCCTGGTCGTGGGTGACGAACACGAAGGTGATGCCGACCTCGCGCTGCAGCAGCTTGAGCTCGACCTGCATCCGCTCCCGCAGTTGGCGGTCGAGCGCGGACAGCGGCTCGTCGAGGAGGAGGACGTCGGGCCGGTTGACGATCGCGCGAGCGATGGCGACCCGCTGCTGCTGGCCGCCGGAGAGCTTGCGCGGCGCGCGGTCGGCGTACTCGTCCATCCGGACCAGACGCAGCGCCTCCTTGACCCGGGTGGCGATCTCGGCGCGGGGGGTGCGCCGCTGACGCAGGCCGTAGGCGACGTTCTGCGCGACGCTCATGTGAGGGAAGAGGGCATAGGCCTGGAAGACCGTGTTGACGGTACGCCGGTGCGGCGGGACGCCGATGACCGACTTCCCGCCGAGCAGGATGTCGCCGGAGTCGGGCTCCTCGAAGCCGCCGATCATCCGCAGCAGCGTGGTCTTCCCGCAGCCCGAAGGGCCCAGCAGCGAGAGGAACTCACCCGACGCGATGTCGAGGTCGACCCCGTTGACGGCGAGCTGGCCGCCGAAGTCCTTGACGATCCCACGCAGGGAGACGACTGGATCGGCGCTCGCCATCGGTCCGGTCGCAGGGGCGGTGGCAACAGCATTCATGAGTCGAATCCCAGTCCGAGTGAGTCGAGGGTGCGCAGCCACAGGTTGCGGTGGCCGCCGCGATGGTCGGCGCGGTCCAGCGCCCACCGGGTGGTGTTGATGCCGACCGAGGCGATCGGCTCGGGCGGGAACGGCAGCGGCTTGCGGCGCACCATCTCCAGCCGGGTGCGTTCGGTGTCGAGGCCGGCGAGGCGGTCGAGCATGACGTCGGCGGCGAAGCGGGTGGCGCCGACGCCGAGCCCGGTGAAGCCGGCGGCATGCGCGACCCGTCCGTTCATGGCGAGACCGAAGAACGCGCAGAACCGGGTCGAGGTGTCGATGGCGCCTGCCCACTGGTGGGAGAACCGGATGCCCTCGAGCTGGGGGAAGGTGGTCAGGAAGTGCTCCGCGAGACGGCGATAGGTCTCCGGCCGGTGCTCGTATTCGGCGCGCACCTTGCGGCCGTAGTGGTAGATCGCGTCGTAGCCGCCCCACAGGATCCGGTTGTCGCGGCTGATCCGGTAGTAGTGGAACTGGTTGGCCATGTCGCCGACGCCCTGCCTGCCCTCCCACCCGATCGAGGCGAGCTGCTCGGGCGTCAGCGGCTCGGTCATCAACGCGTAGTCGTAGACCGGCACGGTGTGCATCCGATAGCGCGCGAGCAGGCTCGGGAAAACGTTGGTCGCCAACGCGACCCGTTGCGCCGTGATCGTCCCGCGCGGCGTCGAAACCCTGACGGGATCGGCCTTTCCGGCCCCCCTGCCGCCCTTGATGCCGGTCGCGCGGGTGTGCTCGAAGATCTCGACACCCAGCGCGGTCGCGACCCGGGCGAGCTCGACGGCGAGCTTGGCGGGATGCACCATCGCCACGTCGGGGTCGAGGACACCGGCCAGGTAGGTGGGACTGTCGAGGATCTTTCGGAGAGCCGGGCCTTCGATCAGCTCGGCACCACTGGCTCGCAACTCCTCGACCTGGTGCGGCTCCAGCGCCACGTCGAGCTCGCCCGTCCGCTCGAAGTCGACGTCCATGGCGAACTCGCGCACGGTCGCCTCGATGGCGTCCAGGTTGGCGACACCGAGGCGCTCCAGTACGTCGTACTCCTCGGGCCAGCGTGAGCGGCCGTTGTCCTCGCCGTGGGTCAGGCTGGCGGCACAGAAGCCGCCGTTGCGGCCTGAGGCGGCCCAGCCGACCTGCTCGGCCTCGATGAGGACGACGCGCCGCTGCGGGTCGCGCTGCTTGGCGATGACGGCGGTCCACAGACCGCAGTAGCCACCACCGACGATCAGCAGGTCAGTCTCGATCGGCCCCTTCAATGCAGGGAGATCGACGCGACCGGGGACGTCGTCGAGCCAGAAGCAGCCGTCCTTCACCTGGGAGAGCGCGTGGTCGACGGCTGCTCGTCGGGCCGTCGACCGATGTGCGGACGCGCGTGAGAACACGGTCCCGGGAGTGGTGGCGATCACAGGATCACCCTTCCTGATCGCCACCACTCCCGCCAGTTACGCATTGTCACGAGTTGGCACGCGGTCCTTACACATCGCTCCCCTTGCTTCCCTCGCCGATCGGCGCAGGTCAGGAGACCCGCTGGCCGGCGACGTAGGTTGCCGTGACCTTCAACTTCTTGATCCTGTTGACCGGCACCGCCCGCAGGTTGCCGGAGAGCACGATCGCGTCGAACCGCTTGCCGACCTCGATCGACCCGGTCACCTTCGCCAGACCCAGCAGCCTGGCTGTGTTGATGGTGTGGATCCGGAGCGCGTCCGACAGCGTGATCCGCTGGTCGGGGCCGAGCGGGCCGGCGTACGACTTGGCGCCCTCGGTGTCCGCGACCGTGCGGGTCACCGCTCGTTCGAGCTGTGCCATCGGCGCGAGGTCGTCGACCGGGAAGTCGGAGCCGTTGGCCAGCGTGGCGCCGGCGTTGATCAGCGAGCGCCAGGGATACATCCGCTTCCAACGCTCGGTGCCGATGTAGGGCTTGAGCGCGTCCATCGTGTAGGGGTCCTTCTCGGCCCATTGGGTGGCGATCGCGGCGATCACGTTGAGCTTGCGGAAGCGCGCGTAGTCAGCGGGGTCGACGAGCTGTGCGTGGGCGATGACGTGCGCCGGTCCGCGCTTTCCGTTGACCTTGCGGGCGTGGGCGACGGCGTTGAGGGCCTCGCGTGCGGCGCCGTCGCCGATCGTGTGCAGATGGACCTGCCAGCCGGCCTTGTCGAGCGCGGCGACGACCTTGTTGAGGTGCTTCTGCTGGGTGCGCAGCGGGCCACGGGTCGGGCCGGGCACCCACTTCCCCTTGGCGTTCTTGACCAGGTAGGGCTTGAGCAGACGCGCGGTCTGGTTGGGGTATTCGATGACGCCGTCGACGAAGATCTCGCCGACCGTCGTGATCTTGAATCCCGGGCCCTCGTACTTCGCCCGCAGCGCCTTGATCCGGGCCAGCGCACCCGGCAGGTCGGCGTACGCCTCATCGGCGTCGAAGGCGAGGGAAGCCCGCACCAGACCGGGGATCTCGTGCCGGTCGGCGAGGAACTTCCATGCCTCGAGGTCGCTCTCGTCGAGCATCTGGGGCTGGTACGCCGTGAGGCCGTGCGCGGTGACGTAGGCGAGCGTGTCGCGCAGACCCTGCACCCGCTCGGCGAGGGGTGCCGTCGGGATCTTGCTCGCCACCATCCCGATGGCGGAGTCCTCCTTGAGGTAGCCCGTCGGCTGGCCCTGTCCGTCGCGGACGATGACGCCGCCCTGCGGGTCGGGGGTACTGGCCGTGACGCCCGCGACCTGGAGCGCCTTGCTGTTGACGAGCGCGTTGTGGCCGTCGTCGGAGAACATGAAGATCGGCCGCTGGGTGGTCAGCGCGTCGAGGATCGCCTTGGTCGGAACGGTGCCTGCGGGCTTCATGCCCGGCAGGTCCCAGTTGACGACCCTCAGCCAGTCGGCGTCGGTCTTGCCGGACGCCAACTCGTCGTCGAGGCACTTCTGGATGCGTGCCTGCGTCTCGGGCACGGTCAGGTATTCGTAGTTGAGGTCGCAGACCGGCAGTTGCGGCGAGAGGTGGATGTGCCCGTCCTCGATGCCGGGCATCAGCGTGCGGCCCTTGAGGTCGACGACCTTCGTCGAGCCGCCGACGAGCGAGCGGACACCGGCGTCGGAGCCGACGTAGACGATCTTGCCGTTGCGGACGGCGACCGCCTCGGCCTGCTTGCCGGTGCCGATCTCCACGGTGCCGTGGCGGAAGACGAGGTCGGCCTTCGCGCCTGCTCGGCCGGCCTGTTCGGATTGTCCGGCCTGTTCGGCCTGGCTGACCGGCGCGAGGCCGGTCGTGGCGGCCAGGACGGTGACCGTCATTGCCGCGGTGGTCATGAGGAGGGGGATTCGCATGGAAGTACGCTGAGTGATTAATCCATTAACCACAAGGGATTCCGGGGGATTGTTGTGACCGCGCTCTCGCGACCGACCATCGTCGACGTCGCCCGCGCCGCCGGGGTCTCGACCGCAACGGTCTCCAACGCCCTCAACGACACCGGTCGCGCCGGCGCCGCAACCCGCCAACGGGTGCGCGAGATCGCCGACTCGTTGGGCTATCGCCCCAACCCGGCGGGACGAACCCTGCGCACGGGCCGCACCGGGGTGATCGCCCTCGCCGTCACCACCTTCGGCGACCACTCGTGGAACTTCGCCGACGTCACCTACTACGCGCGCATGGTGGCGGCCGCGACCGGCGCCGCCCACAGTCACGGCTACGCGCTGATGGTGCTGCCGACCGACCTCGACGTCGACGGATGGCACGCGCTCGCGGTCGACGGCGTCGTACTCCTCGACTCACCGGAGGGCGACCCGGCCGTCCCGATCCTGCACCAGCGCGGCATTCCGATCGCCTTCGACGGCGAGCCGCACCTGCGCGGCCCGCAGGACTCGTGGGTCGACAACGACCACGCGGCGACGACCGTCCGGGTCCTCGACCACCTCCATGCGCAAGGAGCCCGGCGGATCGGCCTGATCAGCACCGGAACCACCGACCACTACGCGCGATCGTGCATTGCCGCCTACACCGCGACGCCGTGGGTCGACAGGCCCAGGATCGGGTACGCCGACGGCAGCGAGCCCACCGGACGCGCCGCCGCAGAGCAGCTCCTGCGCGACGGAGCCGACGCGATCTACGGCCTGCTCGACGGCTGCGGCCGTGCGGTTCTTGCGGCAGCCGCCGACCTCGGCCTGCGCGTCCCCGAGGACGTCCTCGTCGTCACAGCGAGCGAGGACCCGTCGTACGCCGCCATGACGCCCTCCGTCACCACCGTCTCGCTGCGCCCCGCCGACACGATCACCGCGGCGATCGCAGCACTGGCCGCGACCTTGAACGGGGAGCCTCCGTCGGCTCGGTCGGACCTGCCGACCGAGCTGCAGGTTCGCGCCTCCTCGGCGCGCGCTGGCCGTCGGGCCACTAGCCTCGGTCCGTGAGCGAGATCGACACGATCGTCGTCGGAGCAGGGGTTGCGGGACTGACCGCCGCCCGACTGCTCGTCGCTTCCGGGCAACGGGTGGTCGTGCTCGAGGCGCGGGACCGGCTCGGCGGGCGCACGCATTCCCTGCGTGACGGGAATGTCGTGACGGACCTCGGTGCGTCCTGGATCCACGGCATCGACGACAACCCGCTGCACACCGCGGCCGTCGCCTTCGGCATGCCGATGACCGAGTTCACCGTCGGCAGCTTCCAGCCGGACAGCCGGCCGATCGCCTACTACGGGCCCGACGGCACGCGGCTCGATCAGGCGGCGGTCGACCGGTTCGCAGCCGACATCCATGCCTTCGACGAACAACTCGCCCAGGTTGTCGCCGCTTCGTCGCCTGGCACGTCGTACGAAACCGTCGTCGAGTCGACGCTTGCGGACCTGACCGAGTCGGCATGGCCGGCCGATCGCACCGAGCGGGTGCGTGAGTTCCTCCGGCACCGGACCGAGGAGCAGTACGGCGTGTGGATCGGCGACCTCGACGCGCACGGACTCGATGACGACCAGGTGGAGGGCGACGAGGTCGTCTTCCCTGAGGGCTTCGATCGCTTGGCGCTCCATCTGGCCGAGGGCCTGGACGTTCGGCTTGAGCAGGTCGTGACGCGGGTTTCCTGGGATGCCGATGGGGTCGCCGTCTCGTGCGGCTCTCAGCGGTTTCGTGCCGACCATGCGATCGTCACCGTGCCCGTCGGCGTACTGAAGTCCGGGGCGCTCGTCATCGAGCCGCCGTTGCCCGAGCCCGTCGCCGGTGCGCTCGAGCGGCTGGAGATGAACGCCTTCGAGAAGGTGTTCCTCCGCTTCCCGCAACGGTTCTGGGCTCCCGACGTCTACGCGATCCGGCGCCAGGGACCAGCAGCCGAGTGGTGGCACTCGTGGTACGACCTCACCGACCTGCACGGCGTACCGACCCTGCTGACCTTCGCCGCCGGCCCCTGCGCGCGGGCGATCCGTGGCTGGACCGACGAGCAGATCACCACATCCGTGCTCGACGCGCTGCGCGAGATCGACCCGTACGCCGACCTCACGCCGACATCGGTCGAGATCACCCGCTGGCAGGACGACCCCTTCGCGCACGGCGCCTACGCCTACATGACGGTCGGCTCGACGACCGACGACCACGACCTTCTCGCCACCCCCGTGGGCGGCGTGCTCCATCTGGCCGGCGAAGCCACCTGGACCGAGGACCCGGCCACGGTCACCGCCGCCTTCCGCTCCGGTCATCGTGCTGCCGAGAACGTCCTCGGGCGGTCAGTGCCGATCGAAGCGCTCGGGGAGGGCCATCGCGCGACTACGCTGGGTTCATGACCTCGCTCGGCCAGCTCTACGGGATCGTCGGTGCCGCCGAGGAGTTCGACTGCGTCGAGGACTTGGTACGCGACCGTGCCGAGGCCGAATTGCGCCGATTGAAGCGCGACATTATGCACGCAGGCGTGGACGGCTCGCTCGACCTCGATCTCGACGAGGACGCGGAGCCTTCTCCGCCTGAGCCGGAGATCGACCAGCAGGCACTGACGGAGGGCCAGATCACGGGCCTGCTGGCGCACGAGCTCGGAGCGACCGAGATCCGCGACGGCGTCACGCCCGGTTAGGTCCCGTAGGCCGTCCCGTCCAGGTGATCGCTCAGAGGCCTTCGACCTCGGAACGCAGCACCTCGGCCACAGCGCGGAATGAAATGACGTTCGACGGACAAGGCTCCCAGTACGGCGCGGTCGCGGCGGCTTCGGCGCCCAACTGCTCATACTTCCGGGCGATGCTCAAAAGGGCCGCCCGCAGGCCGGGCGTCGCCATCTCCAGTGTGTCGGTGTCCATGACGTCCCGTCCTTCCCACGGCCTCATTGCCTGATCCAATGGAACCCTGGAAAGACCCGCACCACATCAGCAGAAATACCGCTTCGGTACGTACGTCGCAGACCCGACTGCGTACTCACCCGCGCTCAGCGCTCAGCGCTCAGTCGCGCGGGACCAGGCCGCCGATCAACATCTCGGCGAACATCTCGCCGATCTCCGCCGGGGACAGATTGCCGGCGAGGTCGAGCCACGTGTGGGTCCAGGCGCCGGTGCCGATGATGCCGAAGGCGATCACCCGGGCCGGTCCGATCTTGCGGAACGAGCCGTCATTCATCCCATGGTCGATCAGATCGACGAAGTAGCGTTCGAACTCGTCGCGTTTGCGCTGGATCTCGTCGAAGGTGCTGCCCGCCAGGAAGCGACGCTCCTGCAGGAACACCGTGATCTCGGCCTTGTAGACCGCCATCGGCTCGAGGAGTGCTTCCTTGATGAGCTTGCGCAGCCGCTCCGCCGTAGGCAGGCCGGGCTCCGACATCACCACGCGGGCCTTGGCGAGCTGGTGGTCGATGAATTCGTCGTGGACGCGCTGCAGCAGCTCATCCTTGCTCTCGAAGTGGTGATAGAAAGCGCCCTTCGTCAGCCCGGCCGCATCAACGATGCTCTGGACCGAGGTGCTGGCGTATCCCCGCGTCTCGAAGAGCTCGACGCCGGCCTTCACCAGCGCCTTGCGCGCACCTTCGGGGTCGCGGAGCCGCTTGCGGCGCGTGTTCGTGGCCTCTGGCAATTCGGGCACCCCCTTGCTGGAGGTCCGTCCCCCAGCTTCCGACTGATCGGTACGTTAGCAATCCCGGCGAGTCCGCACCACGTTGACCATCTCGCCGCGATGAACGACCTCGTCGTGCTGGTTGACGACCTCCACTGCCTGGACCACGACGCCCTTCCGGCCGTCGCTGGACGCGCGGAGTTCGGAGATGACGGTCCGGGTCCGGAGCGTGTCTCCCAGACGGACCGGAGCGCGCATCACCCAGCTCCGGATCTCGACGAAGGCGACCAGCGCCTCCCCGACGTAAGGGAGCTGGCCACGCTGACCCGTCGCGACCGACAGCACGAGAGCGCCGTGCACCAGACGGGCACCGAACCGAGACCGCGCGGCATACTCCGCATCGACGTGGAGCGGATGGAAGTCACCCGACACCCCGCAGAAGGCCACCAGATCGGCCTCTGTCAGCGTCCGTCCCGTGCTCGTCCACTCATCGCCCAGCACCAGGTCGTCGAACCAGAGGTCGTTCACGCGCGCACCCCGTCGACGAGGCGATGCCACAGGTCGACCAGACCGGTGGCGCCGACCGCTGCACCGATCTCGGCGTCCCAGTCGGCGCCGGTGCCGAACTCGCCTCGCCAGCCAAGGGCAGGCATCGAGAACAGGTGCAGGTCGTGCTCGCGCGTCGTACCGATCGCACCGAGCACCTGATGGGCCGCTCGGGTCACCGGTCCGACCGCGTGGGAACTGCAGGACTTGGC
>JASLDK010000437.1 GCA_030145945.1 Nocardioides sp. | reverse complement strand
CAAAGCTCCCGGTCATCGTGCCCGTCGTCATCTACCAAGGCCAACGCCCCTGGAGCGCGCCGACCGACCTCGCCGACCTCCTCGATCTCCACCCCGACCTGACAAACCGGCGCGACGAAATCGGGACGCCGAGGTTCCCTTACCTGCTCGACGACCTCAGCAACGTCACTGCATCGGCTTTGCACGCCCGACCGTTGAGCGATGAAGCCCGCGTCAGTTTCATGTTCCTGAGCCTGCCTCCGGGGAGTCCAGATCCCGACATCGTCCTGAACCAGTGGCGAACCACGTTGGATGTCATTGCGTCCCCACCCGAACGGAACCGACGTGCTGAAAGCGCTGGC
This sequence comes from Nocardioides sp., assembly GCA_030145945.1. Lineage (GTDB taxonomy): Bacteria > Actinomycetota > Actinomycetes > Propionibacteriales > Nocardioidaceae > Nocardioides. The sequence continues at coordinate 6,406 of JASLDK010000437.1, read as the reverse complement.
GACGTACATTTGGAAGATCAGCAACCACACCGGCCGAGAGAGGATGCGCAACGTCATGACCACCCTGAAGCCCGAAACCGCACAGCCCTTCATCTCCATGTACGACGCCACCCTCGCCGAGGGACGGGTCGAAGGCCGGGTCGAAGGCCGGGTCGAAGGCCGGGTCGAAGGCCGAGCGCAACTGCTCGCCGACCTGGTGGCCCTCAAACTCGGAGACCTTCCCGCGGAGACCCACGCAAAGATCTTGTCGGCATCGCCCGAGCAGATCACCGCCTGGAGCGCCCAACTGATCGAGGAGACCCTCACCCTCGACGAATTCAGCGACTGACCAGGACGATCATCGCTCGGCCCTACTGCACAGGCGCAGAGACCAACGAGTCCACGACCTTTTGCAGGTCCTTGACCGGCGCGGAGCCGAACACAAGGACCGTCTGACCGTCGACCTCGGCCACGAGCGCAGAGTCGCCGCCCTTGTCGGCGTACCCCTTCCAGTCACGCGCGACGGGCGAGGCTACGGAGGCGGGCACCTTGTAGGCAGCCGTCTTCGTGGTGTCCTCGTCGACCCACCGCGACAGCATCGCGCCTGGCGAGGAGTCCTCCTGGCGCACGGCGACGAAGCGCCCGTCGCCGGTGAGCATGCGGATCATGAAGCCGCGCTCGTTCTCAGTCGGTACGTCGACTCCGGTGGCGGTCCATCCCTTCGGCAGTGCTGCCGGGTAGACGGGCGCCAGGCCGGCGCGCTGGGAGGCCTGCACGATCTCGACGTAGTCGACCGAGTCCGGCTTGACCTCGAGGTCGTGGCGGAAGGCACCCATGAAGTAGAGGAGCCCGCCGATGGCGATGACGGTGACGACCAGGGAGGTCGCGAGACCGACGAAGGACCGCGAATAGCGGCCGGCGTTGCCCGTTGACTGCGACTGCTGCTGACTCATCGACGCCAGTGTCCCAGTCCATGGCACGGTTCCGACCACTCACCCCGACTATGGACGCAGATGCGTCTGTCTGTTGCGAAAAGAGTCGCACATGCGACAGTCTCGTCTCGTGACCAGTTATCGCGTCGCCGAAGCATCCGAACTGCTCGGCGTCTCCACCGACACCGTCCGCCGGTGGATCGACGCCGGCCGAGTGCCGAGCACGACCGCCGACGGCCGCACCGTGATCTCAGGCGCGGACCTCGCCGTTCTGGCGACGTCACTCATCGACGACGCCGACCGGGACCGCACCCGGTCCGGCGAGGTCAGCGCCCGCAACCGGATGACGGGGATCGTCACCCGAGTCGTTGCCGACACGGTGATGGCGCAGGTCGAGATGGTCTGCGGCCCCTATCGCGTGGTCTCCCTGATGAGCGCCGAGGCGGCCGACGAACTCGGGCTCGCCCCCGGCGTACGCGCCATCGCCTCGGTCAAGTCCACCAATGTCGTCGTCGAACGACCCGTTGCAAGGAAGCACTCATGAACAAGGGCCTGCTCCGTCTCACCGCAACCAGCGCCGTCGTGCTGCTCGCGCTGCCCCTCGCCTCCTGCGGCGACGACAAGGGATCCGACAAGGCAGGCGGGGGCAAGGGCGACCAGACCCTCACCGTCTTCGCCGCCGCCTCCCTCACCAAGACCTTCGAGGAGATGGAGAAGACCTTCGAGGACGCCCATCCGGGCGTCGACGTGAAGCTGTCCTTCGGCGGATCCTCCGACCTGGTCACCCAGATCACCGAGGGCGCCGCGGCGGACGTGTTCGCATCGGCCGACACCACCAACATGGACAAGCTCGTCGCGGCCGGCCAGACCGAGGGAACGCCTGCCGAGTTCGCCACCAACACCTTGATGATCGCGGTCCCACCCGGCAATCCGGCCGACATCAAGACGCTCGCCGACCTGACGAAGAAGGACCTGCAGCTGGTGCTGTGCCAGCCCGAGGTGCCGTGCGGCAGCGCGGCCCTCAAGCTCGCCGACGCCGCCGGACTCACCCTTGCCCCGGTGAGCGAGGAGGACTCGGTGACCGGCGTGCTCGCCAAGGTCCAGGACGGCGAAGCCGACGCGGGCCTGGTCTACGTCACCGACGTGGCCGCGGCCGGCGACAAGGTGCAGGGCATCGCGTTCCCGGAGTCCGCCGAGGTCGTCAACCACTATCCGATCGTGGCCGTGAAGGGCTCGAAGCACACGACACTGGCGAAGGACTGGATCGATCTGGTCCGGGGCGAGGGGCAGAAGGTGCTGCAGAGCGCCGGCTTCGGGCCGCCCTCCTCGTGAGCCGCACCCGGCACGTCGGCCTCCCGCGCTGGCTGTTCCTGCCCGCGGCGCTCGCCGGCGTGTTCGTGGTCCTCCCGGTGGCTTCGATGACCACCCGGATCGCCTGGGGCGACTTTCCCTCGCTGGTCACATCTGAGGCTGCCCTCTCGGCGTTGACGCTGAGCCTGAAGACCTCAGCCGCCAGCACCCTGCTCTGCCTGGTCCTCGGCATCCCGTTGGCGACCATGCTCGCTCGCAGCGAGGCTCGGTGGCTCGGCGTACTCCGCTCGCTCGTGCTGCTGCCCCTCGTCCTGCCGCCGGTGGTGGGCGGCATCGCCCTGCTCTCGACCTTCGGCCGCCAGGGCCTGCTCGGCACCGAACTCGAGGCAGCCGGGATCCGGATCGCATTCAGCACCATCGCCGTGGTCCTCGCGCAGACCTTCGTCTCGCTGCCCTTCCTCGTCATCAGCCTGGAAGGCGCGCTGCGCACCTCCGGAGAGCGGTACGACGTGGTGGCGGCGTCCCTCGGAGCGCGCCCGACCACGGTCCTGCGCCGGGTCACCCTGCCGCTGGTCCTGCCCGGCCTCGCATCGGGTGCGGTGCTGGCCTTCGCCCGCTCCCTGGGGGAATTCGGCGCCACGATCACCTTCGCCGGCAGCCTCGAAGGAACCACCCGCACCCTGCCACTGCTGATCTACAACCTTCGCGTCACCGACACCGATGCAGCGGTGGCGATGTCGCTGCTGCTCGTCGTGATCGCCGTGCTGGTCATCGGCCTGGTCCGGCCGCGGGGGGCGATGTGAGCGCGGGGCTCCAGGTCGAGCTGAAGGTCGAGGATCGCGACGTCGACGTCGCCTTCGAGGTCCCGGCCGGGGAGACGGTGGCCCTGCTCGGGCCCAACGGGGCCGGGAAGTCGACCACCCTCGCCGCCCTCGGGGGCCTGTTGCGCCCCGACGCCGGCCGGGTGGTGCTCGACGGCCAGGTGCTGACCGGTCCGGGCCGGTGGGTGGCACCCCACGCTCGGCGTACCGCCCTGCTGGCGCAGGACCCCCTCCTCTTCCCCCACCTCTCGGTCCTCGAGAACGTCGCCTTCGGCCCGCGAAGTGGGGGCGTGGGCCGTCGGGACGCACGGGCGAGTGCCGCCCGCTGGCTGGGCGAGGTCGGTGCAGCCGACCTCGCCCAGCGTCGTCCCGTCCAGCTCTCCGGCGGACAGGCGCAACGTGTCGCCGTCGCCCGGGCTCTCGCCGCCGACCCGAGCCTGCTGCTCCTCGACGAGCCGATGGCCGCGCTCGATGTGGCAGTCGCGCCCGCACTGCGGGCCCTGCTGCGGCGGGTCCTCGAGGACCGGACCACTGTCATCGTCACCCATCACGTCCTCGACGCCCTGCTGCTCGCCGACCGGGTCGTCGTCCTCGAGGCAGGACGTGTCGTCGAGGTGGGGCCGACCGCGGACGTCCTGTCGAGGCCGAGGAGCGCGTTCGCTGCGAGGTTCGCCGGCCTCAACCTCGTCGCGGGCATCGCCACCCCCGACGGCGTACGCCGGCCCGATGGTCTCGTCCTGCACGGCTCGCCCAGCGAGCCCTCGCCCGTGGCCGGACAGGCGGCGGTTGCCGTTTTCCGACCATCGGCCGTCGCCGTCCACGACGCCGCACCGGGCGGCAGTCCCCGCAATGCCCTGCGCGTCGCCCTCACCGACCTCGAACCGCTCGGCGATCTGGTCCGGGTGCGAGCGGGAGATCTCGCTGCCGACGTCACCGTCGCCTCCGTCGCCGAACTCGGCCTGGCGCCCGGTCGGGAGGTCACCTTCGTGGTGAAGGCGACCGAAGTCGCTGTCTACGCACGCTGACGATCCCCGCCGTGGGCTGCGGAAACGATAGGGTGCAGGTCATGAACGACGCCCTCGCCGTGGAGCCCTCTGCCCCCGACCGCAACCTCGCCCTGGAGCTCGTCCGGGTCACCGAGGCGGCCGCCATGGCAGCCGGCCGCTGGGTCGGACGCGGCGACAAGAACGGGGCGGACGGCGTCGCCGTCGAGGCGATGCGGGTGATGATCTCGTCGGTCGCCATGAACGGAACCGTCGTCATCGGCGAGGGCGAGAAGGACGACGCCCCCATGCTCTACAACGGCGAGCAGGTCGGCGACGGCACCGGCCCCGAGTGCGACATCGCGGTCGACCCGATCGACGGCACCACGCTGACCGCCAAGGGCATGAACAACGCGATCGCCGTGCTGGCCGCCTCACCGCGCGGCACGATGTACGACCCCTCGGCCGTGTTCTACATGGAGAAGCTCGTCACCGGCTCCGAGGCCGCCGACGTCGTCGACATCCGCTACCCCGTCGCCGAGAACATCCACCAGGTCGCCAAGGCCAAGGGCTCATCAGCCGCCGACGTCACCGTCGTACTCCTCGACCGACCGCGCCACAACCAGCTCGTCGACGACATCCGCGCCACCGGCGCCCGGATCAAGTTCATCACCGACGGCGACGTCGCCGGCGCCATCATGGCCGCCCGCCCCGACACCGGCATCGACCTGCTGCTCGGCATCGGCGGCACCCCCGAGGGCATCATCGCCGCCTGCGCGATGAAGGCCATGGGCGGCACCATCCAGGGTCGACTGTGGCCCACCGACGACGACGAGCGCCAGCGCGCCATCGACGCCGGCCACAACCTCGACCCCGACCACATCCTCACCACCGACACCCTCGTCACCGGCGACGACAGCTTCTTCGTCGCCACCGGCATCACCGACGGCGAGCTCGTCCGCGGTGTGCGCTACCGCGGCGGCGGCGCCGTCACCCAGTCGCTCGTGATGCGCTCGCGCAGCGGCACGATCCGCACCATCACCTCCGAGCACCGACTCGCCAAGCTGCGCAGCTTCTCGGCCATCGACTTCGACTAGCTTGAATGGCGCGAGCGTGTCGCTCGTGCCTCGCGACACGCTGCCGCGCGCGCGGTCGAGGCCAGCGGCTGGTAGAGGCGGTCTGGCGGCAAGACGGCCGGCTCGCCGAAAGCTCGACTCCTCCGCTCCGGTCGCTCCTTCGTCGCTCCCTACACTCCGTCACCTTCGCTTCCTGCGATGACCGACAGGCGTCGGGCTGGCCGGCGCGAGGGCCGACGGCGGGGTCCCCGCTCCGAGTCGCGAAGGGGTGGGACGGGAGGCGACTACGGGGACCGGACCACCGACACCCGGCCAGCCTCAGGCGGTCTCGACGATCGACAACGGCGCGGCGTACGCCGAACTCCCCCGCAGCAGCGCGGCCTTGACGTGTTCCATCACCCGCGGGTCGACGGCCATGCCGATGTGGGAGGCCCGGACCTCGACGGCCTGGCCGGCGGGGTCAATGCAGGCCTTCCAGTCGACGATGCCGTCGCGCTTCGAATAGATGTTGGTCATCGCGACGTCGTGACGCAGTGGGTCTTGCGACTCGGTGAAGCTGAGGTGTGAGCATCGACCGCCCACGCAGTCCTCGGTCATCAGTCCGCTGAAACCGGCGTCGGAGAGTCGGTTGAGGACCCGGACGCCGCGGGTGAGAGCGGCGTGGTGGGCGGCGGGGGCGCGCATCGGGCTGCCCATGGTGACGATGCCGGCGATCAGGTCAGGACGTCGAGCGGCAAGGCCGCGGGCGATCATGCCGCCGAGGCTGTGGCCGACGATCTGGACCCGTGCACCACGACGCTCGGCGAGCTGTTCGAGACGTCCCTCGAGGGCAAGCGCCGTGGCCAACGTGCAGTCGACGTTGGCGTGGATGTGGGAGCGGTAGGTCCGGAAACCCTGGCTCCTCAACTCGCGGGCCATGGCAGCCAAGGTCCAGTCCCCGGCGAGGAAGCCGGGGATGAGCAGGACGGGCTCGCTCACGCGGGTGGCGGGCCGCGAGGCCCAGGAGGTAGGCCGACGGGCGGCATGCCCCGCACCACGATGAGCTGCGAACCGGCCGGCTTCGGTGACCAGACTTCCCTCGCGCAGGAGCGCGGCCAGCGGCGGACGGTTGAATCCGTCCGGCATCAGCCACGGTGCCATCGTGTTGCTCACGTCACACACCGTACCCAGTTGAATCGACAACCAACCTCTGTTTGTCAAACTGTGACCATGTCTGGAGCCTCGACGCCCGCGACCCCGCCCGAAGTGACCAGGTCGGGGGAGCTGATCGCCCCTGTCGGCCGCGGGATCGAGCTGTGCTACCA
>JASLDK010000367.1 GCA_030145945.1 Nocardioides sp. | reverse complement strand
GACCGTGAGGTCGGCGGTGACGTGCGGACCGTCGACCTCGCCGGTGTCCACGTCGACGCCGGAGGGCGTGTCGACCGCGATCATCGGCGAGCCCTCGACGTGGGCCAGTGCGGCGACCGCCTCCGGTCGCAGACCGGGACGCCCGCCGATGCCCACGACTCCGTCCACCACGGCGTCGAAGGCGGCGGGCCGCGGTGTGCCGACCCGCCCGCCCGCGGACCGCAACGCAGCCACACCGCCTTCGTGCGCCGACGACGACAGCAACCACGCCTCCACCTGCACGCCGCGTCGGGCCAGCATCGCCCCGGCGTACGACGCGTCTGCGCCGTTGTCCCCGGAGCCGACCAGGAGCAGCACGCGTCGGCCGTAGGCGGAGCCGAGGAAGTCGAGGACGGCGTAGGCCAATCCTGTGGCGGCGCGCTGCATCAGCGCTCCCTCGGGCAGTCTGGCCAACAACTCGGCCTCGGCCTCCCGGACCTGCGCGACGGTGTGTGCGCTCAGCACGGCTCAGGACTCCAGCACGACCACGGCCGAGGCGATGCCCCCGTCATGGGTGAGGGAGAGATGCACGGACGTCACGCCGAGCGCGTCCGCCTCAGCCAGGACAGTCCCGCGGATCACGAAGCGCGGCCGGCCGGTCTCCTCCGAGACCACCTCGGCGTCATGCCAACCCATCCCCCGCGGCGCACCGAGCGCCTTGGCGAGCGCCTCCTTGGCGGCGAACCTGGCAGCGAGCGAGCGGATGTGGAGACCTCGCTCGGCCTCGGTGAAGAGCTTGTCGACGAGCGCAGGAGTACGCCGGCACGACTCCTCGAAGCGTGCGATCTCGCACACGTCGATCCCGACCCCGATCACCGCCATCGTCACTCCACGGTGACGGACTTGGCGAGGTTGCGGGGCTGGTCCACGTCGTGTCCGAGCACCGTCGCGAGCTCGCAGGCGAACAGCTGCAGCGGGACGATGGCAACCAGCGGCTGCAGCAGCACGGGCACCTTGGGAAGGCGGAGCAGCACGTCGGCGTACGGCTCGATGCCGTGATCGCCCTCCTCGGCCAGGCAGATCGTGCGCGCGCCGCGGGCCCGGACCTCCTGGATGCCGCTGAGCATCTTGCCGTGCAGGTGGTCGCGGCCCTTGGGGGGCACGACGCACAGGACGGGGAGTCCGTCCTCGATCAGGGCGATCGGTCCGTGCTTGAGCTCACCCGCGGCGAAGCCCTCGGCGTGGAGGTAGGCGAGCTCCTTGAGCTTGAGCGCGCCCTCGAGCGCGACGGGGTAGCCCGCGTGGCGGCCGAGGAAGAGGACCGAACGGGTGCTCGCGTGGTCGGCCGCGAGGGCGTAGACCTGCTCAGCCGTGCCGAGCACGGTCTCGATGTGGTCAGGCATCGCTTCGAGGTGGCCCATGATCTCGTCGATCTCGTCGCCGAACCGGGTGCCCTTGACCTGGGCGATGTAGAGCGCGAGGAGATAGCAGGCGACGAGCTGGGTCAGAAACCCCTTGGTCGAGGCGACGCCGATCTCCGGGCCTGCGTGGGTGTAGATCACCGCATCGGACTCGCGTGGGATCGAGGACCCGTTGGTGTTGCAGATCGCGAGCACCTTCGCGCGCTGCGAGTGGGCGTGCCGGATCGCCTGCAACGTGTCCGCGGTCTCGCCCGACTGGCTGATCGCGACGATCAGGGTGGTCGAGTCGATGATCGGGTCGCGGTAGCGGAACTCGGAGGCGAGCTCGACCTCGACCGGCGTACGGGTCCAGTGCTCGATCGCGTACTTCGCGACCATGCCGGCATAGAAGGACGTGCCGCAGGCGATGATGATGATCTTGTCGACGTCGCGGAGCTCGTCGTCGTCGAGTCGCATCTCGTCGAGCTGCAACTGCCCCGAGGGCGTACGCCGACCGATCAATGAGTCCGCGACGGCGCGGGGCTGCTCGAAGATCTCCTTGCGCATGAACCAGTCATGGCCGTCCTTCTCCGCCGACGACAGGTCCCAGTCGACGTGGAAACGCTTCGCCTCCACGGGCCGACCCCAGAAGTCCGTGACCTGCACGGCATCACGGGTCATGACCACGATCTGGTCCTGCCCGAGCTCGAGCGCCTCGCGGGTGTGCTCGATGAACGCGGCCACGTCGGAGCCGAGGAAGTTCTCACCCTCGCCGAGGCTGACGACCAGCGGCGAGTTGCGCCGCGCTGCGACGACCTTGCCGGGCTCGTCGGCGTCGACCGCGACCAGGGTGAAGGCACCGTCGAGCTTCTGGCAGACCCGTTGCATCGCGGTGGTCAGGTCCTCCCCCGACTGCACCTGCAGCTCCAACAACTGGGCGACGATCTCGGTGTCGGTGTCCGAGAGCAACTCGTGGTCGTCGTCCTCGAGCCGGGCACGCAGGTCGAGGAAGTTCTCGATGATCCCGTTGTGGACGAGGGCAACCCGACGGGACGGGCCGCTGTGCGGGTGGGCGTTGACGTCATTGGGCGGGCCGTGGGTCGCCCAACGGGTGTGCCCGATTCCCGCGTCGGCGACCGGCAGCGGCGCGTCGTCCAGCACCTTCTCCAGATTGGCGAGCTTGCCCGCCCGCTTCTCCATGGTCAGTACGCCGTCACTGACCACAGCCACTCCGGCCGAGTCGTACCCGCGATATTCCAGACGGCGCAGACCGTCGATGACGACGTCCTGAGCCGACCGTGACCCGACGTACCCGACGATCCCGCACATGGTCAGCCAGTCTAGGGGTGGAACAATCGCCGCCATGACCAACGGAGGGGGTGGCGGCGCCGGCAGTGGCGGCGGATCAGCCGAAGCCTCCCCCTACGTCAAGCTCGACCGCGCCACCTGGGCGAACCTCGCCGCCGAGTGGACCCAGCAGGGCAAGCCGCTGACCAACGACGAGGTGCTGCGTCTGCGCGGCATCGGCGACTCGCTCAACCTCGACGAGATCCGCGACGTCTACCTCCCGTTGTCCCGTCTGCTGTCGCTGCGGGTCAACGCCGCAAGCCGGTTGCACCACGAGCAGGAGGAGTTCCTGCACCGTCGTACGCCGCCGCGCACGCCGTTCGTGATCGGTCTCGCCGGATCGGTGGCGGTCGGCAAGTCGACGGCGGCCCGCGTGCTCCAGCAGATGCTGGCCCGTTGGCCCGAGCACCCCAATGTCGCGCTGGTGACCACCGACGGATTCCTCTACCCGAACGCCGAGCTCGAGGCTCGGGGCCTGCTGGGCCGCAAGGGCTTCCCGGAGTCCTATGACCGCAAGGCGTTGTTGAAGTTCGTCATCGACATCAAGTCGGGCATCGACGAGGTCGAGGCACCGGTCTATTCGCACCTCGTCTACGACGTCGTGCCCGACGAGAAGGTGGTCGTCAAGCGACCCGACATCGTCATCGTCGAAGGCCTCAACGTCCTGCAACCGGCTCGCGTCCGCGACGACGGCCGCACCGGACTGGCGGTCTCCGACTTCTTCGACTTCTCCCTGTTCGTCGACGCCAACACCAACCACATCCGGGAGTGGTACGTCGACCGCTTCCTGCGGCTGCGGGAGACGGCGTTCCGGGACCCGAACTCCTACTTCGCGAAGTACGCCGCGCTCACCCACGACTCGGCGGTCGACGAGGCACGCCGGATCTGGGACGCGATCAATGGCCCCAACCTCGCCCAGAACGTGCTCCCGACGCGCTCACGCGCGACCCTGGTGCTGCGCAAGTCCGCGAACCACGCGGTGCAGTACGTGCGGCTCCGCAAGCTCTGATCGGGCTCTGAGCAGGCTCTGAGCATCGTCTGAGACGGCCAGCGGCCCGGGTCATCACCACGTGATGTCCCGGGCCGCTGTGCGGTCGAACCGATCGGGTCAGAACGACGCGAGCGCCTCGTTGAGGGTCGCGCTCGGGCGCATCACGGCCGAGGTCAGCTCCCCGTCCGGGTAGTAGTAGCCACCGATGTCGGCGGGCTTGCCCTGGACCGCGATGAGTTCCTCGGCGATCTTCGCCTCGTTGGCCCGCAACGTCTCGGCGAGCGGCTTGAACGCAGCCGCCAGCTGGGCGTCCTCGCTCTGTCCGGCGACCTCCTCGGCCCAGTAGAGCGCGAGGTAGAAGTGCGAGCCACGGTTGTCGGTCGTGCCGAGCTTGCGCCCCGGCGAACGGTCCTCGTTGAGGAAGGTGCCGGTAGCGCGGTCCAGCGCGTCGGCGAGCACCTGCGCAGCGGGCGCGTCCGCCTGTTCGGCGTACTTCTCCAGCGACGGCACGAGCGCGAAGAACTCACCGAGGCTGTCCCAGCGTAGGTAGTTCTCCTCGACCAGCTGCTGCACGTGCTTCGGCGCCGAGCCGCCCGCGCCGGTCTCGAACAGACCCCCGCCGGCGATCAGCGGGACGACGGAGAGCATCTTGGCCGACGTACCGAGCTCGAGGATCGGGAACAGGTCAGTGTTGTAGTCGCGCAGCACGTTGCCGGTCACCGAGATGGTGTCCTCGCCCTTGCGCATCCGCTCGAGGGAGTACGCCGTGGCGAGCTCCGGGGTGAGGATCCGGATCTCCAGGCCCTCGGTGTCGTGCTCGGGCAGGTAGGCGTTGATCTTCTTGATCAGCTCGGCATCGTGGGCGCGGGACTCGTTGAGCCAGAAGATCGCGGGCGTCTGCGACGCGCGGGCCCGGGTGACGGCCAGCTTGACCCAGTCCTGGACGGGGATGTCCTTGGTCTGGCAGGCACGCCAGATGTCGCCGGCCTCGACGTCGTGCTCGATCAGCACGTCACCTCCTGAAGCGACGACCCGGACGGTGCCGGCCTCGGCGATCTCGAAGGTCTTGTCGTGCGAGCCGTACTCCTCAGCCGCCTGCGCCATCAGGCCCACGTTGGGGACCGTGCCGATGGTCGCCGGGTCGAGCGGGCCGTTCTTCTTCACGTCGTCGATGACGGCCTGGTAGACGCCGGCGTACGACGAGTCCGGGATGACCGCGAGGGTGTCGTCCTCGCCGCCGTCGACACCCCACAGGCG
>JASLDK010000363.1 GCA_030145945.1 Nocardioides sp. | reverse complement strand
TGACCAGCCGATTTCACGTTTCGCTCCACGTCTTGCTAATGTATTCCAGCACGCAGCGAGCGAGCGAGCGCCATTAGCTCAATTGGCAGAGCAGCTGACTCTTAATCAGCGGGTTCGGGGTTCGAGTCCCTGATGGCGCACCATAGTTCGAGGTCAGACCGGGTTTCTTACCCGGTCTTTCTCGTTTCTAAGGGTCGACGGGTCTAATACGGGTCGAATACTGCGCCAGCGCTTCTCGGTTGTCGGGGGCGACCCCGGACGGCTTCACGTAGTGCCGGCGCGTCGTCTCCGGAGTGGCGTGGCCGAGCTGCCGCTGCGCCGCCTTGAGCCCGGCCGCATCGTAGACCGCCGACTATACGGTCTGGCACATGGTCTTCGGGACCACCCACTCCATCTCCACGCCCAGGGGCGGCGCGGAGGTCGCGACGCACGCCCCAGCGGCCTCGGCCCGCGATTTAGCGTCGGGCCATTTGTGCAGCCGGTCCTGCGCCAGGTTCATGAGAAGAGAGCCTAGCGATCCTGGCGCGTCAGCGACTTCTCCCCCAACTCACCGCCATCACCATCGACCGACAATGCAGTCAACCCGGCACGACCGAGCACCGCACGACCCGGTCATCGACAACCACCACTCATCCTGGCTAACACCGGGGCGGCCCTGCCTCGCGGTGCCTTCTGCCGATACAGCGACACCGTGACATGGCACTGCACGGTGCGCCCAGCAGCCGCGGTGCCGGCGAAGTCGACCTGATAGTCGATGCTGTCTCCCTGGTACGGCACATCGAGCACCGCCCCGGCGGCGTGATCGGAAGGCGCGACGACTACCCTCGTCGGATTCGAGACCCCCGCCGGACTCCCCGCCAGCACCTGCGCCACGACCCCGTCGGCTTCCGTCTTCGCATAGGTGTCGCCTATGATTCCGCCGGCGACGAGCGCGCCCACCGGGAGTACCACGCAGAACCAGACGACGAAGAACAGCACCGACTTCCACCACCGCCACGCGCGGAACCATCGATCCTTCCACACCCAGATCGGCACGATGAGCATGAGCATGGCGACGCCCATCACCACGAACTGCCAGACGCTGATATCCGGACGCGCGACGCCCGACAGTTCGACCCACTGCGTGTTGATCACCGCCGCAGCCCTTCATTCAACTCTACCCATGATCCGTCACAGCAAATACTAGCGGCAATCCGACGCATCCACGCACACGGGATTTGAATCTTCTATTTTTAGCTGAGCTAAGTTACTGTGATCTCAGCGCGAGGAGTAACCACCTCACCTGTCGCCCGCAGTGTTCTCCCCGCGCTCTCACCCGGAGGCCGACGAGGGCGACGACTCAGTCGCCCTCGTCTTCCCCGCCGGCCCGGTAGCCGAGAGCCGAGGCGAAGGCGATGCCGAGCGCCAGGCCAACGCCGATCCCGAGACCGGGATTGCCCAGCAGCGTCCCCATCCCCGCGCCGATGACCACGCCGATCGCGATGCCCAGCGCGAGCTTGTTGTAGCCCCTGTCGCCCCACGGCCCGGGGGTGCGGCCACCGTCGCCCGACCGCCCGGATGCGGGGCCGTCACCATCGTCGCTCATGCCCCGCACCGTACCGGCCGACCCTCCTCGCACCCGGTAGAATCAGGAGCAATCGGTCGCGGGTCGGCCGACATCCGAACGATGCTTGATGGAGTTGAGCCATGCGTAACCGTGCCGCCGTGATCCGACGCGTCCTCACGGCGGCGTCGGTGACGACAGTCTCCGTGGCGCTGGTCGCCGGGTGCACGTCGTCGGGCGGGTCGGCCGCGCTCCCCGACCCCAGCCAGAAGATCACCGACTCGACGCCCTTCTTCGACCTCCTGCGCCCGCAGATCACCTCCAGCGTCAAGAGCGGCGAGCTCGACGTGCAGCCCGGCGTGCCGGTCAAGGTCTCGGCGAGCGGCGGCACGCTCACCAAGGTCGTGATGACGAACGCCGACGGCAAGGAGGTCGCCGGCAAGCTCGCGGACGACGGCCGCTCCTGGAGCAACGCGGAGCCGCTCGGCTACAACAAGACCTACAAGCTGCAGGCCGAGGCCAACGGTGTCGGCGGCGTCAACGTCACGAACTCCACCTTCAGCACGCAGTCGCCGAACAACCTGGCGCAGGCGTACTTCACCACGGCCGACAACTCGACGGTCGGCGTCGGCCAGACCGTGGGCGTGAAGTTCGACGAGCGCATCGCCGACCGCGCGGCCGCGCAGCGCGCCATCAAGATCGTCACCGATCCGCCGGTCGAGGGCGCCTTCTACTGGATCAGCCCGTCCGAGGTGCGCTGGCGCCCGGAGACCTACTTCAAGCCCGGCACCAAGGTCAGCGCCGAGGTGAAGATCTACGGCGTCGACCTGGGCAACGGCACCTTCGGCCAGAAGGACGCCTCCACCCGGTTCACCGTGGGCGACGAGGTGATCACCACCGTCTCCGACAAGGACAAGATCGTCCGGGTCACCAAGAACGGCAAGCTGATCAAGACGATGCCCACCTCGATGGGCGGCCCGGGCAACGAGACCCCGAACGGCGTCTACCTCATCGGC
>JASLDK010000342.1 GCA_030145945.1 Nocardioides sp. | reverse complement strand
CCGGGAGGAAGCCCCGGAGGCCGATGTCGATGATGAGGCCGCCCTTGACGACCTCGATGACGGTGCCCTCGACGACGCCGTCCGCCTCCTTGATCTCCTCGATCGTGCCCCAGGCGCGCTCGTACTGGGCGCGCTTCTTGGACAGGATCAGGCGACCTTCCTTGTCCTCCTTCTGGAGAACGAGGGCCTCGACCTTGTCGCCCACCTGGACGACCTCGGACGGGTCGACGTCGTGCTTGATCGACAGCTCGCGCGAGGGGATGACGCCCTCGGTCTTGTAGCCGATGTCCAGCAGGACCTCGTCGCGGTCCACCTTGACGATGGTGCCGTCGACGATGTCGCCGTCGTTGAAGTACTTGATGGTCGCGTCGATGGCGGCGAGGAAGTCCGCCTCCGAGCCGATGTCGTTGATCGCGACCTGGGGCGCGTTGTCGTCGTAGCTGCTCGGGAGCGGGGTCGAGAGGGTGCTCGTCATGTGGAGTGGTCAGTCCTTGGGTGGGCAGAAATAGAAGGTGGTGTGATCGCCGTCGGCGGGCACACGCCAACATCCCGGCGGGATGCGGACATTCAAGAGTACGCTCGGCGCAGGCGGGGAGTCCAACTGACGACGCGACCTCCCCGGCGACTAAAGTTCGACCGTGCAGGACAGCGAGCAGGATCCCGCTCAGCAGTGGCCCCATCCTCCCGTGACCGCTCATCGCCGACCAGCGACCGAACGGGAGTCGCGGGCCGCCAACGGCGCCGACTGGGACCGCTATGCCGACGAGTACCAAGCCACCCACGGCGAGTTCCTCGGCGACATCGGCTTCCTGTGGGGACCTGAGGGATTCACCGAGGAAGAGGCGGGGATCCTCGGTGAGGTGCGTGGCCGCGACGTGCTCGAGGTGGGTTCGGGCGCCGGCCAGTGCTCACGCTGGATCCGCAGCCGAGGTGGTCGTGCGGTCGGACTGGACCTGTCCCATCGACAGCTCCAGCACTCCCGCCGGATCGACGAGATGTCCGGCGTTGCCGTCCCCAGCGTGCTGGGCACGGCGACCGACCTTCCGTTCGCAGACAGCACCTTCGACATCGTCTTCTCATCCTTCGGCGCCCTGCAGTTCGTGGCCGACATCGACCGCACGGTTGCCGAGGTCGCCCGTGTGCTGCGCCCGGGTGGGCGATTCGCCTTCTCCATCACGCATCCCACCCGCTGGATGTTCCCGGACGACCCGACCGAGGAGGGCCTGCTGGCCAGCCAGTCCTACTGGGACCGGACGCCGTACGTCGAGGTCGACGACGGGACCGGCACCACGTCGTACGTCGAACACCACCGCACGCTCGGGGACTGGGTCTCCCTGCTCGCGGCGGCGGACTTCCGGATCACGAACCTCCTGGAACCCGAGTGGCCAGAGGGGCACGACCGCCTGTGGGGCGGCTGGTCGGGGGTCCGTGGTCGACTCACTCCGGGAACCGCGATCTTCGGTGCGGACCTAGCACAGATTTCCTGATGATTCATCACCAGAATTGATCATCTGGCCGTGACCCTCTCTCACCCCCTTCGTTGCACAACTGGAGGGAGCAGGCCGAGCGTGGGGCTCGGGAATCTTGCACCGGCACTGTCTCCGCAAGTTTGTCGACCTCTCAGGAGAACAGCCGATGTCCCATCCCCTCGTCCGACGCGGGCTCGTCGCCCGCGCGGCACTTCTCGGAACCGCCGCGACGACTGCGGCCGCGTTCGCCGTGGTCCTGCCCGCCGGCACCGCCGAGGCGCACCATGACGCGACCGGCAGGGCAAGCGCGCAGGCCGTCCAAGGCACCGGGATCCTCCAGATCCTCGACACCAGTCCCCGGTGCGAGGCGATCGACACCGACCAGACCCGGACGGCAACCCCGACCGGTCGGTGCGGCGCTGGACTGGCCTTCGAAGGCGAGCAGGTCGCGACCTTCGACCAGTCGGCCTCCGCCGGCAACGGATCGTCCTCCGCGACCGCCGGCACCGCGCCCATCGCCATCAAGGACTTCACCTCGCTCGACCTCAATGGCGTGCTCGACGGCGTCGGCGCCATCAACACGGGCACCGTGCTCGACCCCATCGTGAATGCTCTCGACCCGGTCACCCAGGGCCTTGTCAAGACGGCTCTCGCCCCGCTGATCAAGCCGCTCAACGACGCATTGCAGTCGACCCTGCACGGCGTGCACCAGGCACTTCCGCTCTCGGTCGAGGTCGGTGCAGTGACCGCGCAATGTGCCGCCACCGGCAGCCCTCTGACAGCCACGGGCAGCACGACGGTTGCCAAGATCGACATCATCGTCAAGCTCGGCACGACCCAGGTGCGGGCGCCGATCACGCTGAACACCGCTCCCAACTCTCCCCTGACCGTGACCGCTCCCCAGGACCTCGTGAACGGCGTTCTCGCGGGCCTTCGGGCGACTTTCACACAAACGCTGGGCGGCCTGCTGGCACCGTTGAACGTGTTGGTCTCGGGAATCCAGGACACGATCACCGATGCCCTCTTCGCGGCGCTCGAGCCCAGCCTGCTCACCGGGCTGACGGGCGCGCTCCGCGGAGTGGTGTCGGGAACGACCAACATCCAGACCCCCGTCTCCCCGTCCGCGTCGGGCGCCATCTCGGTCACGGCGCTCGAGTTGAACCTGCTGACCAACAACACCGCGCGGCTGGCCAACGCCACCTGTGGGCCGAACACGCCGGGCACCGTGGACCACACGGCCATCACCTCCCCGACCGAGGGTGAGGCGACCAACGACAGCACGCCGCCGATCTCCGGCACCGGCGAGCCCGGATCCAACGTCACCATCACGATCGACGGCGGCACCCCCGTCACCGTTCCGGTCGACGGGAACGGCCACTGGACCTACACGCCCACGGCACCCCTGGACGAGGGCAACCACACGGTCGTCGTCGACGGCGACTCCAACGGCGCAGGCAAGGACGACGAGGTGACCTTCTCGGTCGACACCGTCGCGCCTGCCGCTCCGGCGATCACGGCCCCCGCGAACGGTTCGCACACCAAGGACACGACTCCGACCATCGCCGGCACCGGCGAGGCCGGTGCCACGGTCGAGGTCAAGATCGACGGCACCGTCATCGGCACCACCACCGTCGACGACAAGGGCAACTGGTCGCTCACCCCGACCACGCCGCTCGCCGAAGGCCCTCACACCGTGACGGCGAACCAGACGGACGAAGCCGGCAACGTCTCCGACGCAGCGTCCGTCGACTTCACCGTCGACACCACCGCTCCGGCGCCGACCGTGATCGACTCCCCCGCCGCCGGTGAGGCGACCAACGACACCAAGCCGACCGTCTCCGGCACGGGCGAGCCGGGCTCCAACGTCACGATCACGATCGACGGTGGCGCCCCGGTCACGGTTCCGGTCGATGGGGACGGCAACTGGACCTACACCCCCGCGACCGACCTGGGCGAGGGCGAGCACACCGTCACGGTTGACGGTGACGCCAACGGCTCCGGAGTCGACGACACCGTGACCTTCGATGTCGACACCATCGCGCCCGCCGCACCGGTCATCACCACCCCGACCGACGGCTCGACCACGAACGACGCGACCCCGCTCATCACCGGCACCGGCGAAGCTGGCGCCACGGTCGAGGTCAAGGTCGACGGCACCGTCATCGGCACCACCACCGTCGACGGCACCGGCAACTGGTCCCTCACCCCGACCAAGCCCCTCGCCCAAGGCCCTCACACGGTGACGGCCATCCAGACCGACGAGGCCGGCAACAGCTCCGACAGCGCCAACGCCACTTTCACCGTGGACACCACCTCGACCGGCGGCACGCCGATCGACACGGACGGTGACGGCCTCAGCGACACCGATGAGGCCGCGATCGGGACCGATCCCAACAAGGCCGACACTGACGGCGACGGTCTCTCCGACGGCCAGGAGGTCAACGGTCCGACCGGGTGCACCACCGGGCACACCAACCCGTTGAAGCCGGACACCGATGGCGACGGGCTGACCGATGGCCAGGAAGTTCACGGGGTCGACGTGAAGCAGGCCTACTACACCAACCGTGGCGTGCCGCGGAAGGCGAAGACGATCGGCATCGTCAAGACCAACCCGTGTGTCGCGGACACCGATGGCGACGGCCTGACCGACGGCCAGGAAGTTCACGGCATCAAGATCAACCAGAAGATCAGCCGGTCGAAGGCGAACGGCGGCACCTACAAGATCAAGGTCCGGATGACCGACCCGACCCGACGCGACACCGACGGTGACGGCATCAGCGACTACGACGAGGTGACCGGCGCGAAGAACAAGCGCTTCAAGCACCGCAAGACCGACCCGACCCTTGCCGACACCGACTGGGGTGGCGGCAAGGACGGCAAGGAGATCAAGACCAAGCACGACCCCAGCCGCCACGGCTGAGTCCAACCGCCGCCAGCCCTCTAGGGTTGGCGGCGTGGACGCTGAAGAGATCGCCAAGTCGGCCCAGCTCGAGCACCGACACTGGTGGTACGCGGCCCGCCGCGCCCTCGTTCGACGCATCGTCCGCGAGTGGCCGGCGGGCCGTGCCATTGACGTCGGATGCGGCATGGGCGGCAACACAGCGGTGCTCCGTGAACTTGGCTGGCATGCCGTCGGCGTCGAATACACGAAGACGGGCGCCGACATCGCCGCAAGGCGAGGCATCCCCGTCATTCAGGGCGACGGCCGACATCTCCCCGTTGCCGACAAGTCGGTCGATCTGGTGATGTCGACTGATGCGTGGGAGCACATCGACGACGACCGCGCGGTGGCACGCGAGACCGCGCGGGTGCTGCGTCCGGGGGGCCGCGTGCTCGTGGCAGTTCCCGCCGGCATGGCGCTGTGGAGCGGTCACGACGTTGCACTGGGTCACGTCCGACGCTATGAGAAGGAACAACTGGCGGACCTGGTCACCTCAGCGGGCTTGGTCATCGATGACATCTGGTCGTGGAACGTCCTGCTCCGACCCGTCGTCCGGGCTCGCCGCCGCAACAAGGTGGCAGCGGAGAGCGAGATGGAGGCGGTACACCCCGTTCTCAACGCCGGTCTGCGTGCTGCGCTGACGGTCGAACGCGGTCTTCCGGTCAAGCGTCTACCCGGCGTCAGTCTCGTCGCTGTCGCCCACCGTCCGTGAGCGAGTACGGCGACCGTGGTTGGGTCGCCGACTCACGGATCGGCTGGCGCATCCTGTTGACCGCGAGTCTGCACAAGCCCGTTCAGTCCGAGGAACTGATGGACGCGTTGGCCGCGCTGGTGACCTCCGAGAGGTGGCCAGGACGACCACCATTGACGGCACCGAGCCTGCCGCACCTCTATTCCGCGCTCGTTGCGGCCGCACCAGAGCCCCTGCTGGTCGGCGTCCATGACCGCGACGTCGTCCTGTCCGCACATCACAGCGCGATCGACGGCCTGGGACTCCTGAGTGTCATGGATCGTCTCGGCCTGGGACCCGCGCGCTCGTCGGCTCGCGGTGTGGGTGACCGTCCGACAACGGGCGGCGCTCTCGCGACGGCCGCCCGTCGGCTCGGCGAGATCGTCTTCCGGCCGCCCGCAGGAGTGACTCCGCCCGTCACATCAGTGCGTGCGCCGGGTGATGTCCTGGTCGCTGCCGAGGCGCGTGGGAGGATTCACGCCGACGAGTTGGTTCATGCGGCCGCGCAGGCAGTGCTTCACCACCAGAAGGCGCGGGGCCGCGACGCTCGCCATGTCGCCATCGCGGTCGGCGCAGTTCGTGCACAAGCCGCCGAGGATGAGCGAGACGCACTCAGTGACCGCAGTCTGCTGCTGCGGATGAACGACGTCGAGAAACTCGACCGCCCGGCGGTCGGCAGGTCGCTGCGCACTGCGCCGATCGTCACTCCGCCCGTCATTGGTCCTGACCGGGTGTGGTCTCCCGTGGCCAACCGAGCAGTCGGAGCGGGCCTGCGGCTCCTGGCACCTCGGTTGGGCTCGACCATGCTCGTCTCGCACCTGGGCGAAGTCGAGGCACCCCAGGTCCAACGGCTTGCGTTTCACCCGGTGACCGCCGGCGGAACCGGACTGTCCTTGGGCGCTGTCGGTCACGGAGGGCGAACCGTGCTGACCCTGCGCGCCCGCGCCATGCAGTGGAATGACGACGGTCTCGAGCAGTTGCTCGAGACCGTCATCTCCCTCCTCTGAGAGGAGTCGGCGCGCTCAGACGCTTGCGGGTGCCTTGTGGTCGTGGCGCTCCGTACGCCGCTGGCGGGCGCCCTTGCCGAGCAACAGACCTCCGACCAGGAGTCCGGCTCCGATGATCAGCATGATGGCGGGGAAGAGTGCCCTCATGCCGCCCAGCTTGGCGGCGTTCCCCTTGCCGTCGCTGACCAGGGTCGAGACCTGGTCCTTCGTGTACTGAACTGTTCCGGTGAAGGCGGGCACGCTCGCGCCGTTGTAGCGCAGCTCCTGGACCCGGTTCTCAACCCGGTTGACCGGCGACCCGGTGACCGGCTCGACCCAGAAGGTCCGAGTCATCCGGTACCACATCTCGGCGTCAACGCTGTCAGAGCCAGGCGCGCCGAAGACCGACGCGGGGACCTTGCGAGTCTCGACCATGGTGTCGGGGATGGTCTGGACGAACTTGTAGACGGTGAGACCGTCGATCTTCTCCTCGCCCTCGAACTTCGCGGTGACGGGCTTGGCCAGGGTGCCGTCCCAGACCGCATAGTCCTTCTTCTCCGTCGCGAACGGGAACTTGTAGATCTGTCCCTTCCGCGTCACGTCGACTCGCTCGATCTTGGTGAAGTCGTCGGCGCTGGCCACTTCCTCCCACGATCCGCACTTGGCGCAGTCAACGGCCGCACCGGTGTTGCTGTCGAAGGGTGCCCGCTCGCGGGTCTGCTGGAAGTCGGTGCCACCCACCCGCTTCACGGTGGTCGAGTTCACCCACACCACGGTGTCGTCGGGAGCCTTGACGCCACTGTCCGCGATCGTGAACGAGGTGATGTCGAGGTCCCACTTCTCCGGCGCAAGAACATCCGGATCGGAGTTGAAGATCTCCGCGCCCTTCGCCTCGAGCTTGGTGGTGCCCTCGTAGTCAGCCGGAACCTTGGCCAAGGCCGGATAGGCGTAGAAGCGGACCAGCGCGGCCGCCACGATCAAAAAGACACCGAGTCCGACGAACAGGGGGGCGAGTTTGCTGCGCATGGGCGAGCCTCCTTCAGACAGCAACGCGAGCGTCGCTTGGGTAAGGGCGGTGGGACGAAGCGGCCGCATGCCCCATGAGTTGGATGGTCAGTTCACGAGCTTGCTGGCGCATCTGCGACCAGTCGAATGCGTGAGCCCATGACCAGCACGCGTGGGCGCGCCGGTCGCGGACCAGGGGGTCGACGGACTCGACCAGAGCAACGGTCAGAGCCTCGGTCATGGCACGGACCACGGTCGCGGCATCCGGGCTGTCCGGAACGAGCCAACCGCTCTCGCCCGGCCGGATCGAGTCACGCAGACCAGGCACGTCGCGCGCCACGGTCGGGACGCCGTGGGCGGCAGCATCGATGACCGCCTGCCCCCACCCCTCCGCGTCCGAAGCGCAGACCTGCACCGAGGCGCGCGCCAGCAGAGCGTCCTTGCGATCGGGCGTCAGGAAGCCATGGAAGGCGACCTGTGAGCTGAGACCGAGCTCGTCGACGCGAGCCAGCAACCGCTCACGTTCGGGACCTCGACCGATGACATCGACCTGAAGGCTCCGTCCCGCCAGCGCGTCACTCTTCTGCGCCTGAGACACGGCCTCGAGCGCCAGGTCGACACGCTTGTGGGTCACCAGGCGACCGAGAATCACGATCCGGTCGGGATCCTTGGCAGTGGCATCAACGGATCCGGCCGGTGGTACGTCGGCGCCGTTGGCCAGGATCTGGACGTCGCCTGACCAACCGAGTCGCCCGCGCATCTGCGCCACCGTCGACGCCGACACTGCGGCCGTCACGTGGCGACGGTAGACACGCCGCATCGCAACCCGTTCCATCCAGCGTCCGAAGGCGGCGGCTGGAGCAGGGAAGTGCACCCCGACCTCGTCCTGGCCGACGTGGTGCACGATCAGCCGGGCCGGCGTCCGGCGCCGCAGGACGACGGGGCACAACGACGGAAGACCGCAGGCGGGCTCGATCCCGG
>JASLDK010000322.1 GCA_030145945.1 Nocardioides sp. | reverse complement strand
GCCCAGCTCACCTCCCGCGGCCTCGACTTCTTCGACCTCGAGTACGACGTGAACGCGTTCAACGAACGGCTCCCGCGCGTCCGGATCATCCCCATCGACGAGTTCGACCCGACGCAGTTCATCTGACTTTGGGCCGAGCGTGTCGCCTGCCGGGCTTGCCACCCGGGCGCTCGCTCCGCTTCGGCCCGCGGGCGGCGCCCGACGCGGCTTCGCCGCGGGCGACACGCTGCCGGCCTCGCAGTTGTCGTGGGCGGGAGTCGATGTTGTCTGGCGGCAAGACGCGCCGACCCGGCGGGACGCCACCCTTGCCCGAACGGCTGGGGCAGGGTGGGATGGGCGGATGAGAGTCCTGGTTCTCGGTGGCACCCAGTTCCTGTCGCGTGTGACCGCCGCAGAGGCGGTACGCCGTGGGCACGACGTGACGTGTGCCAATCGGGGGCGGTCGGGGACCGTGCCGCCCGGCGTGACGACGATCAGGTGGGATCGGGCGGAGTCGGCGCCACGCGAACTTCTGGACGCAGAGCCGTACGACGCGGTGGTCGACGTGTCGCGGATCCCGTCCCACGTCCGCCGCGCCGTCGAGACCTTGGGAGAGCACAGCCCGGACGCGCACTGGGTGTTCGTGTCGACGGTCTCGGTCTATGCGGATGACTCTGATCCGGCCGGGCCGGGGCGCGGTCAGTTGCGGCCCGAGATCGTCGAGGACCTCAACCCGATGGCCGATGTCGCCAACTACGGCGGGATGAAGATCGCCTGTGAGCGCATCGTGCTCAACTCCTCGCCGGCCGCGTCCGTCGTACGACCGGGTCTGATCGTCGGGCCGGGCGACCCGGGAGGGCGGTTCGCCTACTGGGCGCGGCGCTCCACCACCACGGAGCGAACGCTCGCCCCCGGGCGACCGACCGATGACGTCCAGGTGATCGACGTCCGCGACCTCGCCGCCTGGATCGTCACTCTCGCCGAGCGGCGGACGACGGGCACCTACGACGCGGTCGGCCCGATCCAGCCCCTCGGCGACCTGCTCCAACAGGCGCTGCCCGACGCGGAGTTGGTCTGGGTCGACCAGGACTTCCTCGAGGCCCAGAAGGTGGAGCCGTGGGCCGGGCCGGAGAGCATCCCCCTGTGGCTGCCGCGTCCGGCGTACGACGGGATGCTGGCCCACGACCCGTCCCCGGCTCTCGCCGCTGGGCTGGAGCCGCGCCCGATCGCCGCGACGACCCGGGACACGCGGGCCTGGCTCGAGGCTGATCCTGCGGCGCGGATCACGGGGATCACCCTCGAGCGGGAGGCCGAACTGCTGGCCCTGTGGGACGCGCACTGAGAGGTTCCTCTAACGTCCGCCCAGTGCCACAAGCCGACGGGACCCTGAGGATCGCCACCGCCAACATCAACGGCATCCGTGCCGCCCACCGCCGAGGATTCGGCGACTGGCTCGCGACCCGCGGGTGTGACGTGGTGACCCTGCAGGAGGTGCGCTGCCCGGTCGAGGCGCTCCCACACCAGGCGTTCGGCGACTTCCATGCGACCTATGACGCGGGCGAGATCGCCGGCCGCAACGGCGTCGCGGTCCTGACCAGGCAACCGCCACAGGCGGTGCGCACGTGGTCCGACCCGGCCCCTGACCGGCCGCTCCCCCGGGCCCTGCGGGCCCACGCGCACGAGGGGCGTTACGTGGAGGTCGACCTGGCCGACGTACCCCTGACGGTGGCGAGCCTCTATCTCCCCAAGGGTGGGCTACCCGCGCACCTGCAGGACCCGAAGCGGATGCGGGAGACGCCGGACGGGGGCGCGAAGCATGCCCGCAAGATGGCGTTCATGGCCGGATTCGCCCGACATCTCGCGGATTCGCGGAAGCAGGCATTGCAGGCAGGGCGGGAGTTCCTCCTCACCGGAGACCTCAACATCGCCCACGAACGCGCCGATGTCGCGAACTGGCGGCGCAGCAACCAGACCGAGGGATTTCTTCCCGAGGAGCGCGAGTGGCTCGCCGCGCAGCTCTCCCCCCGCACCCTTGTCGACGTCGTACGCCGACTCCACCCCGACGTCGAAGGCCCGTACTCCTGGTGGAGCTGGCTCGGTCAGGCCTATGCGAAGGACACGGGGTGGCGCATCGACTACCACCTGGCCACCCCCGGCCTCGCAGCGAGGGCGATCGCCGCGACGGTCGACCGCGAGCACGCCGGGACCCGGTTGAGCGACCATGCCCCGGTGGTCGTGGACTACCTGCTGGATCGCACCTGACGATTCTGTCGTCCGGACCGCGTTTTTCGAGCAGATACGTCAGGTGCGATGGGCAACCTCAACTGACGTGGCGCTCCCCGCGCACGGGCACCACGGTGACGGCGAGTAGCGGCAGCGCGGCGGCCAGCGCGTAGGCGGCGCCGTACCCCCAGACGGTGATGGTCAGCCCCGCGAGGGGTGGGACGGCGACGGCGGCGAGGTGTTGTGCGGTGTTCTGCAGGCCCAGCGCACGGCCGGACCAGAACGGCCCGGCGCGTTCGGCGACGGCGGTGAAGGCAAGGCCGTTGTCGGCGACGGTGACGGCGGACGCGACGACCAGGAGTACGACGGCGGCAGAGGTCACAAGGCCCGAACCGTCGGCACCTGCGGCTGCCAGCCCCAGCAGCGCCATGGTGGCGGCGGCGAGGAAGGCGACGGCGCGCATCGGCCGCATCCGGCTACCGACCCGGTCGGACGCCCAACCGGCGGCGATACGGGCCGTGGCTCCGGCGACCTGGGTGGCCGCGACGGTGACTCCGGCGAGACCGGGGGACCAGCCGAGGTCGTCGACGAGCCAGGTGAGGCCGAAGGTCCAGACCAGGAACTGCGGGACCACCAACAGCACCGACGAGGCGTGGATGCGGAGCAGGTAGGAGTCCGCCCGGTAGGGATTGAGCGCCCGCTCGCCCGCAGTCCTCGCCGGTCGCGGTGGATCGATCACGACGGCCGCGACGAACACGGCCATCAGGAAGGCTGCCGCAGTGGGCACCCACAACGCCGGGCCGATGCCGTGGCGGTGCGCGATGACGGCGACGGTTGCGGCCGCGAGGCCGACGCCCAAGGGTTGACCGGTCTGCCGGATCCCCATGGCGAGACCGCGTCGCTCGGGTGGGAACCAGCCGACGACGACCCGGCCCGAGGCGGAGTTGGTCGCCGCAGCGCCGATGCCGGCGAAGCACAGCGTGGCGGCCATCGGCCAGGGGGACGCCAGCAGCGCGGCAACAGCGCCACCGACCGAGGTCACGACGAGCCCGGCGAGGAGGGCGAAGCGCTCGCCACGACGGTCCACGACCAGGCCCCACAGGACGAGGGTGCACATCGTTCCGGTCATCGCCGCGGAGGCGACCAGGCCAGCCTCGGCGAGGCTCATCCCGTAGCCGCCCTCACCCACTGACCGGTGCAGTTCCGGGATCAGGAAGCTCGGTGCGACGACCATCGCGGAGGTGGCAGCCTGGGCTCCGGTGCCTGCGGCGAGCATCGCCCAGCGCCGGGCGGCCGAGACCGTCCGGGGCCCTGTGGTGTGCGGGACCCCGGACGATCGCATGGGTTCAGTCAATCACCACTGTCCGAAGGGTGAGACCTGTATCTCACAATGTGAGTCAGGCGCGACGTCGTGCGACCAGGGCGGTGCCCCCTCCGAGCAACAGTCGGCTCGAACTGCGAACGCCCGTGCCGTCGTACTCCCCAATTCTGGGGAGAAAGCCCTTTTGGCGGTTATCTCCTGAGCCGGCGGGCGAGGCTTGTGCTGTCGTCTTGGGTCCTGGGGAGGAAGTCCGATGAACAGAATGTATG
>JASLDK010000320.1 GCA_030145945.1 Nocardioides sp. | reverse complement strand
CCTTCGGGATGTTCCTCTCCTTCGTGTTCTGGGACTTCACCCAGCGCCAGGGCATGCCGACCGTCCTCTCGCTGGTCCTCGTCCTCGGGGTGGTCGCACCGGCGATCGGCTGGTTCATCCAGCGGTTCGTGACCCGCGGACTCGGCGAAGGGCCGGTGTCGGTTGCCCTGGTGGTCACCGTCGGTCTGCTGGTCGGCCTGATCGGTCTGGCGCAGCAGATCTGGCCGCCCGAACCGCGGGTCCTGCTGCCGTTCTGGTCGGGGAAGGGATGGCAGCTCGGCGACACCTTCATCACGGCCCACCAGCTGGTGACCTTGGTGTGCGCGATCGCGGTCGCCGTCGGGCTCTACCTGCTGCTCAACCGCACCCGGATCGGCACCGCGATGCGCGCGTCGGTCGACAACCCCGAGCTGCTCAAGCTCTTCGGCGGCAAGCCGGACCGGGTGGCCGCGCTCTCCTGGGCGATCGGCATCTCGCTGGCGGCGCTCGGTGGCATCCTGCTCAGCCCGGTCGTGCTGCTCGACTACTACGCGCTGACCCTGTTGGTCATCAACGCCTATGCCGCCGCCATGCTCGGCAAGTTGAAGAGCCTCCCGATGACCTTCGCGGGTGCGATGATCCTGGGCATCCTCGAGTCATGGGCGGTCGGCTACCTGCCCACCGACGGCTTCCTGGCGTCCTTCCGTCCCGTCATCCCCGCGCTCTTCCTGTTCGCGATCGTGGTGCTGATGCCGCAGACGCAACTGCGGATCGGGCAGGTCAAGGGCATGGTCACCGCGCCGCTCCCGTCGATGCGTCTCTCCCTCGGATCGGGCGCCGGGCTGCTGCTCGTCGCACTGCTGCTGGTCAACGTCGTCGCGCCCAACCAGGTGCTGCTGATCGGTGTCGCCGCGACGTACGCCATGGTGATGTTGTCGCTGGTCCTGTTGACCGGGTACGGCGGCCACGTCTCGCTCGCCCAGTTCACCTTCGCCGGTGTCGGTGCCCTCGCCTACGCCAAGCTGGACCAGCCGAACCTGCTCGGGCTCGCCCTCTCCGCGCTGATCGCCGCGGGCGTCGGAGCGCTCGTCGCGTTGCCGGTGCTGCGGCTCACCGGTCTCTACCTCGCGCTGTCGACGATGGCGTTCGCGGTGCTGATGGACAAGGTCGTCTTCAACGCCGACTTCGCGTTCAAGTTCAACGGTACCCTCGCTGCCGATCGGCTCTCGATCCTCGGCGTCCGGATCGGCTCGGACACGTCCTACGTCTGGTTCATGGTGCTGGCCTTCGTGCTGCTCGCGCTCGGGGTGCTCGTCCTGCGGCGGGGCGCTCTGGGTCGCCTGTTGATCGCCATGCGCGACAGCCCCTCGGCCTGCGGCACCCTCGGCCTCGACATGCGGTGGTTCCGGGTCGGCCTGTTCGCCCTGTCGGCCGGGATCGCCGGTCTGGCGGGTGGCCTGTTCGCCGGACTTCGTGGCACCGTGGGTGCCGCCGACTTCATGTACTTCCAGTCGCTCCTGGTGCTTCTGCTCGCCGTCGTCTTCGGTGCGACCTCAGTGACCGGAGCAATGCTGGGCGGCATCGCGCTCATGCTTCTTCCGGAGTTCCAGGCCTCACAGCCGTCGATGGCGGGCCTGCTGTTCGCGATCATCGGCTTCGGCGCCGTGCTGCTCGGCCGCGACCCCAACGGGATCGCCAACCATCTCTTCCGGCTCGGCAGGTGGGTGCGCTCCCGGCTGCCGCAACCGCCCGAGATCCCCGGATTCGGCAGGACCGGCGTGGGCGACGGGGCTGTCGACGTACCGATGGTCGAGCTCGGCATGGAGAAGGTCGGCATGGAGAAGGTCGGCATGGAGAAGGTGGGCTGAGATGGCGCTGCTCGAGGTCGACGACGTGGTGGTGAGGTTCGGGGGAGTGACCGCGGTCAACCGCGCCAACTTCACGGCCGACCGCGGCGTGATCACCGGACTGATCGGCCCCAACGGTGCCGGGAAGACGACCTGCTTCAACGTGATCACCGGCCTGCAGAAGCCCACCAAGGGCCGGGTTCGCTACCGTGACCGCGACGTCACGAGCTGGCCCGTGCACCGCCGCGCCAAGCATGGTGTCGGCCGCACCTTCCAGCGGTTGGAGGCCTTCGGGTCCCTCACCGTGCGCGACAACGTGCGGGTGGCACAGGAGATCCACGGCGGGCCGTTGGCGTGGTTCGGCGGTCCCTTCGACAAGCGGGGAGGCGGCGCGAGCGTCGACATGCTGCTCGACCGGGTCGGCATCATGGAGTACGCCGCCGAACGGGCCGACTCGATCCCGACCGGCACCGCACGCCTGCTCGAGCTGGCCCGCTGCCTGGCCAGCGACCCTCAGCTGTTGTTGCTCGACGAGCCCTCCTCGGGTCTCGACGAGACGGAGACCGATGCCTTCGGCGAGCTGCTCGTCGAGCTGGCCGCCGAGGGCTGCTCGATCCTGATGGTCGAGCACGACATGGATCTGGTGATGGGGGTGTGCCACGACATCCACGTCCTCGACTTCGGCGAGATCATCGCGTCCGGGACACCGGCCGACATCCGTACCAACCCCGACGTGCAGCGCGCCTACCTCGGCTATGCCGAGTCCGACGGCGACACCGTCACCCTGCCGGTGACGGAAGGGAGTCTTCAGTGAGCGTCCCGATCCTCGACGTCATCGACCTGCACGCCGCCTACGGCCGCATCGAGGTGCTTCGCGGTGTCGACCTGGCGGTGCCGCGAGGCGCCGTGATGGCACTGCTCGGACCCAACGGTGCCGGCAAGTCGACGCTGGTCAAGGTGATCAGCGGCCAGAAGGAGGCCACGGCGGGAGACATCCACCTCGCCGGGGTCCACGTCCAGGGGGCGAAGTCCGACGACCTCGCGCGGGTCGGGCTCTGCACCATCCCCGAGGGCAGGTCGGTCTTCCCGAACCTGACCGTCGAGGAGAACCTCGTGCTCATGTCGTACGCCGGCGTGTCGGCGAGCGCCATCATCGACACCGCCTACGCCTACTTCCCGCGGCTCCACGAGCGCCGGAACCAACTCGCGGGCACCATGTCCGGCGGTGAGCAGCAGATGCTCGCCATGTCGCGGGCACTCGCCTCCGACCCGGCCCTGCTGCTGCTGGACGAGTTGTCGATGGGGTTGGCGCCGCTCATCGTCGACGAGCTCTACGAGACCGTCGCGCGGATCGCCGCCACCGGCGTCTCGATCCTGTGCATCGAACAATTTGCTCGGACGGCGCTCCGCGTCGCCGACTATGCCGCCGTGATGAGCGGCGGACGCATCGTGGCCACGGGGGAGCCGGGGGAGATCCTCGACACCATGGCCGACGTCATCCTCGGGGGAGCAGCATGACAGACAACGGAGTGACCAGCACGAGGTTCCGTCTCCTCGTCGCAGGCGGCATGGCCACCTGCCTGGCCGGCATGGCGACCGGCCTCGGCGCCGGTGCGGCACAGGCCGACGGCGGCGGCTCGGCGTCGTACGGCGGCTTTCAGACGCAGGCCTGGGCCTCTCCGATCCGGGTCGAGATGTTCGAGCCCAGCCTGCCGATCCCGGTGGACGCGGGAGTGGCGCAGCTCGAGTTCGACATGGGTTACAGCAAGGTGAAGGCCGACTCGGGCGAGGCCCGCGGTCGGGCCAGCCTGTTCTGGCCGGGCGACCCGGTCGGTGAGGGCCTCAAGACCTTCGCCGAGCAGCTCGGGTTCCCGCCGAACCCGGTGACCGACGGTGGCTATCCGATGCAGGTCAACTCGCTCTACCCGAGCGACCAGACCACGCAGAAGGACAAGTCGATCCCGGGCGCCATCATGACCACCACGTCCGGTGACGGCTCGGCGACCGCCGAGGCCGGCTTCTCGCCCGACGGCGCGGTCGTGGGTCCGGACGGTGCCACCGCCGATCCCGGCACCAAGAACGGACTGATGGACCTGCTCACCGGCGTCACCGGCCTGCTGTCCGGAGGACTCGGGGGAGGCCTCCCCGGGATGGGTTCCGCAGGCACGGGTTCGGCGCCGGTCGCCAAGGCCGCCGCGCCGGGCCTGCCACCCCAGCTCGCCGGGCTGATCGACGTCGACGGCTATGTGTCCAGCTCCAAG
>JASLDK010000293.1 GCA_030145945.1 Nocardioides sp. | reverse complement strand
TCGTGCCGATGCTCAGCCAGAGCGTGCTGCTGGGCGCCGGTCGCAACTATCTGGTCGTCGTGCTCCAGGTCTGTACGACGGTCCTGATGATGGCGCTGATCGGGATCTTCGTCGCCGTGGATGCCGGTGCCGGTTGGGTCGTCGTCGCGCCCTCGATCGCGATCTTCGCCATCAACGTCGTCGCCTTCGCGCTCAGCCGTCGGATCGCCGGGTTCCCCTGGGGCAGCATCATCTCCCGGGTCCCCTCCCGACGACGCCATCCCGGTCAGACGGTGCGGTCGATTGCCGGACCGATGGTCGTGGTGTCGTTGGCGATCCCGATGGCGTTCGTGGCGGACCGGATCATCCTGAGCCAGGTGTCGACCAGCACGGCGGTGGCGCGCTATGCGCTCGTCCTTCAGATCTTCGCGCCCGTCACGGGTCTCATCGTCGCAGCGGCTCAGCCGCTCTGGCCGATCTTCACCCGCGCCCGGGCAGCCGGCGGCGCGGGCCCTGGTCTCAAACTGATCCTGGGAGCGTTTCTCGCGGGCACGGTCATGGCGAACGTCGTGCTCGTCGTGCTCGCTGATCCGCTCGGGAGGCTGATCAGTGACGACAAGATCTCGCTGGGATACGGCCTTCCTGCACTGGCTGCCGGCTTCACCCTGGGACAGGCTCTCGCGTTCCCCCTCGCTATGAGCATGGTCGACCCGAAGGGCATCCGGATCGTCGCGATCACCTCGGCCATCAGTGTCGTGGCGAACGTGACGCTGTCGATCTTCCTGGCTCGTGAGTGGGGCGCGGCCGGCCCGCTGGTGTCGAGCATGCTCGTGGGTGCCTTCATCCAGGTGCTGCCCTGGGCGATCTTCCTCAAGCGGCGGGCAGGCCAAGTCGTCGAGGTGCTCTAGGTCTGCTGATCCCGCAATCCCACATCCGTGGCTGCGAGACCTAGGATGAGTGGTCGTGGCCTTCGAACTCCCCGACAACCTGCACCCCAACTGTGGACCGATCGCTTGGATGCTCGGCACCTGGCGAGGCAACGGTCATGGCGACTATCCGACGATCGAGTCGTTCCAGTTCGGCCAGGAGTTGATCTTCACCCACGACGGCCGGCCGTTCTTCCACTACATGGCGCGCTCGTGGATCATCGACGAGAACAACGAGAAGGTCCGCGACGCGGCGATCGAGACCGGGTTCATCCGTGCGGTCGGTGACGGCAAGTTCGAGATCCTGCTGACCCACAACTTCGGTGTCGCGGAGATCTGGGAGGGTGAGGCGGCCGACGGCAAGTTCGAGTGGACGACGGACGCCGTGGCGCGCACCGAGACGGCCAAGGAGTACGTCGCCGGCAAGCGTCTCTACGGCAACGTGGAGGGCGACCTTCTCTATGCCTTCGACATGGCCGCGATGGGCCAGCCGCTCCAACCCCACCTGTGGGCGAGGCTCAAGCGTGCCTGATCCCTCGGACGTCGAGGAGGTTGGGCAGCAACCTTCGCGAGACGCCGACTGGCGTTCCACCCTTCGTGAGAAGGGCTATCGCCTGACCCCTCAGCGTGAGCTGATCCTGTCGGCGGTCGACACCCTCGGCCACGCGACCCCGGACGAGGTGTTGGCGCACGTCCAGCAGACGGCGAGCACGGTCAACGCCTCGACGGTCTATCGCACGCTCGAGGTGCTGGAGGAGCTCGGACTGGTCCGCCACGCCCATCTCTCGGACCGTGCGCCGACCTATCACTCGACCAGTGGCCACGAGCACTTCCATCTGGTCTGCCGCGGTTGCGGCGCGGTCACTTCGGTCGACACCGCTGAGGCTGCTCCGTTCGTCGCCGTCCTTGCCGACCGCGACTTCGTCCCCGACCTCGGCCACCTCACCGTCTTCGGCCGTTGCGCGGCCTGCGAAGGAGAAACCCGATGACCACCGTGCTGACCTACGGCACCTTCGACCTCTTCCACATCGGCCATCTGCGGCTGATCGAACGCCTCGCGGGGATGGGCGATCGGCTGATCGTCGGTGTCTCGACGGATGAGTTCAACGCGGGCAAGGGCAAGCGGTCGGTCGTTTCGTACGACGACCGCGCGGCGATCGTGGGTGCGATCAAGGGCGTCGACCTGGTGCTGCCGGAGCAGTCGTGGGAGCAGAAGCGGACGGACATCGTCGAGCACGAGGTCGACGTCTTCGTGATGGGCGATGACTGGACCGGGAAGTTCGACGAGCTCAATGACGTTTGCGAGGTGAGGTACCTGCCGCGCACCTCGGGTGTGTCGAGCACGGAGATCAAGGAGATGCTCCGCACGCTCGATCCGACGCACATCGAGGAGATGTCGGCGGCCCTCGGCACCCTGACCCGTCTCCTCGAGCACTACCGGGACCTGACATGACGCACGCAACCAGCCCGCTCCTGAATCTCCCCGGCGCAGTTGCCGGCGATGGCATCGACGCCGGCGTCGCAGCCCACTACGGCAGCCTGTACGGCGAGCAGCATGCCCTCGTCGCGGGGGAGGGGTTCGTCGATCTGTCCCACCGTGACGTGTTCCGGGTCGCGGGCCCGGACCGCCTCACGTGGCTGCACTCCCTGACCACGCAGTTCTTCGAGGGCTTGGAGCCCGGTCGCTGGATCTCCGCGCTGATCCTCAGCCCGCAGGGCCACATCGAGCATGCGTTCACGGGCGTCGATGACGGCGAAGCGTTCACGGCGCACACCGAGCCCGGCCGCGCCGCGGCGGCGATCGACTTCCTGGACCGGATGCGGTTCATGATGCGGGTCGAGGTCTCGGACGTCACCGACGAGATCGCGGTGGCCTGGCGCCCGTCGCGCCCGGAGGTCGAGGAGGTCGCGCAGCGACCGTCACGAGACCCCGGCCGCTACGACCTCGTTCCCCGCCCCAGGCTCGAGCAGTACGCCGAAGCGGCAGGTCCCGCTGCGGGCCTGTGGGCGTTCGAGGCGCTGCGGATCGAGCGGGGCGAGCCTCGCTTCGGCATCGACACCGACGATCGCACGATCCCCAACGAGGTCGGCTGGTTGCCGGACGGGCAGCCGTGGGCGGCGGTGCACCTGGACAAGGGCTGCTATCGCGGACAGGAGACGGTGGCGCGGGTGCACAACCTGGGTCGGCCGCCCCGTCGTTTGACCCTCCTGCACCTGGACGGTTCGGAGAATCGCCTCCCCGTCCCCGGCGCCGAGGTCCGTGTGGAGGTCGAGGAGGTTGCGCAGCAACCGTCACGAGACCGCGGCCGCGCCATCGGGACGGCCGGCTCCTCGGCCCGCCACCACGAGCTCGGCCCGATCGCCCTCGCCCTGCTCAAACGCAACACCGACGTCACTGCCCAGCTCGTCGTCGACGGCCTGCCAGCGGCCCAGGAGGTCCTCGTCGACCCCGAGGTCGGCCTCCACTTCCGCCCCCAACGCTGACCCGGCAGAAACTGGCGCCGAAATCGCATCGACCCGGCAGAAACTTCTGCCGGGTCGACGTGTATTTCAGGCTATCTTCTGCCGGGTCGGCGCCAGATGACAGCCACTTCAGGCCGGGTCAGCCGTTGATCATGCCGGCACCGACGGTGACGCCGGTGGCCTCGTC
>JASLDK010000279.1 GCA_030145945.1 Nocardioides sp. | reverse complement strand
GTTTCTCGACGTCCTCGCCGGACGCCGTGCTGGCGATCCGTCCTGGGCGCCCGCGCCCTCGGCGCCCTTCCTCGACGCGGTCGGCCGCGAGCCGGGGCGGTTGCGGATCGGCTGCTTCGACCAGCCGGTCATCGCCGACGTCGAGGTCGATGCCGAGATCAAGCGTGCCTTCGATGCGACGGCGGAGTTGCTGTCGTCGCTCGGGCATGTCGTCGAGGGCGTCCCGGTCCCGCTGCCGCCGGAGTCGGTGGCGATCTTCGAGACCTGTTGGGCTGTGCTGACCGGCCTGTCAACGGCGCCTCTCGCGCCGGCGCAGCGTCAGAAGATCCGTCCGCTGACCCGCTGGCTGGGCGAGCGCGGTGAGGCGGTCTCCGGGCCGGAGTTCGGGCTGGCGCTCGGCGCGATGCGCCGCTATGCGTCGGAGGCGCTGGTCGCGCTGGCGCCCTACGACATCGTCCTCACGCCGACCTTGGCCACCGTGCCGCTGCCGGTCGGCGCTCTCCGCAACGACGCCGACCCGGCCGCCGACTTCGAGGCACAGAAGCGGTTCACGCCGTGGACCTCGGCCTGGAATGTCACCGGCATGCCCGCGATCTCGCTGCCCCTTCACCAGTCCGCGGACGGGCTGCCGATCGGCATGATGCTGGCCGCGCGTCCGGCCGAGGAGGAACTGTTGCTCTCACTCGCCGCACAGGTCGAGGCGGCATCGCCGTGGAAGGACCGCCGCCCGCCCCTGTGGTGAATCTGGCGCTGTGGTGAAGGATTACGGCTGAGAGAGCCAGACTGCCGCACCTGCGCGGAAATCGTCTGCTGACAGCTCGCCGGCGTCGGCCGGGATCGCTCCCAGAACGGGTACGCCGGTGAGGCGGGTCAGGTCCGTCCGGTTGCAGGTCTCCGCCACCCCCGGGTCACTCGGCCAGGAGCCGATGATCAGGCTCGCGGGCTCGATCTGGACGGCGCGCAGAGCGGTGGTCGTCAGCTCGGTGTGGTTGAGCGTGCCGAGGCCTGCGCGGACCACGATCACGACCTCGACCGGTGAGGAGACGACGTCGTCGGTGCCGCGGCGGCGCAGGGAGAACGTCAGGTCGCGGGCGATGTCCAGCAACGTCCCACCGTCGCTGTCGAGGCGGACGAGCAGGCCGCCGGCGCCTTCGACGATGACGAGGTCGTAGGCATCGTCAGGGTTGTCGGGGGAGGAGAGGTCGCGGATCCGGCGTACGTGCTCGCGCACGGTGGGGATCGCGACGCCCTGACGCAGGGAAGCGGTGTCAGGTGCCAGCGGCTCGTCCAGGGCGACGAACTGGACGGTGTCGACCCCAGCCAGGTGTGCGATCGTGTCGACGTCCGGGATGTCGGGCTCGGAACCGCCGATCCCGGTCTGGACCGGCTTCACGACGAGCACACGTTGGCCGTTCCCTGCCGCCCGTGCGGCGATCGCGGCCGTTGCGATCGTCTTGCCGACGCCCGTGTCGGTGCCGGTCACGACGACGATCCGGGCGGTCACTGGTGCTCCTTGACCAGGTCGACGAGGACGTCGACGGCACGCCCCCAGTCCTCGTCCGAGACACCGGCCGTGACAGTGATCCGCAGCCGGGAGATGCCGTCGGGGACCGACGGAGGGCGGAAGCAGCCGACCCGCAGACCATGCGTCAGTGCGGCCTGTTGGGCCGCGACCGCTGCCTGGGGAGAGGACATCGGCACCGACAGCACGGCGCCGGCGGGGGCGACGACGCCGAGCGTGTCCGCCAGCGCGGCGACCCGTCGGCGTACGGTCGCGCCCAACTCCGGGCGACGCCGGATCTCCCGGACTGCCGCGAGCGCGCCGGCAGTGGGAGCCGGGGCGAGCCCGGTGTCGAAGATGAACGGTCGCGCCCGGTTGATCAACTGGTCGCGGATCGCGATCGGACCGAGCACCGCACCGCCCTGGGCCCCGAGAGACTTGGACAGGGTCGCCGTGACGATGACGTGGGGGAGTCCCGCGAGGCCCAGGGAGGCGACCAGTCCCGGCCCGTGCACGCCCACGCCATGCGCCTCGTCGACGACCAGCAGTGCGTCGTACTCCTTGCACAGGGCCGCCAACTCGATCAACGGAGCCGCATCGCCGAGCACCGAATAGACCGACTCCACCAGCACCATCGCACGCTCCCCGGCTGCGTTCGCAGCGACGAGGGCGGTCTCGACGTCCTCCACCTCGCTGTGGGGTACGACGGTCAGCTGTGCGCGCGACAGTCGGACTGCGTCGATGAGGGAGGCGTGGATGTGGGCGTCCGAGATCACCCGGGTGCTGGCATCGGCCAGGGCGGTGACGGCCGCGAGGTTGGCGTGATAGCCGGTGGAGAGGACGAGCGCCGAGGGCTGTTCGAGGTAGTCGGCGAGCTCGCGCTCGAGATCCTCGTGCAGTGCGAAGGTGCCGCTCACCAGACGCGACGCACTCGCGCTGGAACCCCATTCCAGAGCGGCATCGGCGGCCGCCTGCCTGACCTCAGGGTGTCGGGCGAGACCGAGATAGTCGTTGCCGGCGAGGTCGATCGACGGATCGTCGGACCTGCGCGGATGGAGACGCCGTGTCAGACCGGCGGATTCTCGGGCGTCTGCCTGCTCGGCGAGCCACTCGGTCCAGCTGCTCATGCTGCCTCCACTGCTGTGCGCATCCCAGTGACGAGACGGTCGAGTTGGTCGTCACTGATCACGTAGGGCGGCATCGCATAGACCAGATCGCGGAACGGTCGCAGCCATACGCCGGCCCGCAGTGCCGCCCCGGTCGCTGCCGCGACGTCGACCTCGTGGTCCAGCTGCACGACGCCGACGGCGCCGATCGTCCGGACATCCGTGACGCCGGGGACGTCGCGCAGGGGAGCGAGTCCGGTCTGCAGGGCGCCGCCGATCCGGCGTACGTCTGCCTGCCAGTCGGATGCCAGGAGCAGGTCGATCGAGGCAACCGCGACGGCGCAGGCCAGTGGATTGCCCATGAAGGTGGGGCCGTGCATGACCACACCGGCCTCCGACCGCGAGATGCCGCGAGCGACCGCGTCGGTGGTCAGCACCGCCGCAAGTGTCAGGTAGCCGCCGGTCAATGCCTTGCCCAGGCAGAGGACATCAGGTGTCACCAGGTCGCTGGCGAACAGGTGGCCGGTGCGACCGAAGCCCGTCGCGATCTCGTCGAACACCAGCAGCAGGCCGTGCTCGTCGGCGATCTCGCGGAAGACCTGCAGGCACTCCGCGGGATAGGGGTGCATGCCGCCCGCGCC
>JASLDK010000267.1 GCA_030145945.1 Nocardioides sp. | reverse complement strand
CTCGCCGGCCACCTTGATGCAGTGTGAACCGGTCGCCAGGCTCGTGCTGCCGTCGCCGAACGGATCGACCATCGCTGCTGCCGTGCGCGACGCCGGTGCGGCAGTGTTCATCGGCTGCCTACGGAACGCGGAAGCGGTGGGACGACGCCTTGTCGATGAGGTCGCTCGCGGCCGCTCGGTCGCAGTCGTGGCAGCCGGCGAGCGGTGGGCCAGTGACGATTCATTGCGACCGGCACTCGAGGACCATCTCGGTGCGGGCGCAGTCATCTCGGCGCTCCTGGCCCGGGACCCGGCAACGAGTGTCAGCCCTGAAGCACGAGCGGCTGCGTTGCTCTTCGACTCCGTCATTCCCCACCTGGAGCAGTGGCTCCTCGACTGCGTCGGTGGTCGAGAGCTTGCGAGTCGTGGGTTCCTGGCCGATGTGCACGTCGCGGCGCAACTCAACGCCTCCGATGTGGTTCCCCAGATGACGGACGGGGCGTTCACGGACGCAGCCGCATTGGACTCATCGGAGTCTGCACAATTCTTGAAACTCTTCTAGGATTGTGAGCATGGGATCGGTCAGCGTCGCCCAAGCCGCGCAGCGCTTGGGCGTCAGCGTGTCCCGGATCCATCAGCGCATCGCCGACGGCTCCTTGGCTGCCGACCGGATTGGTGCGCAGTGGGTGGTCGATGAGTGGTCGCTCCTGCAGGTTCAGGAGCGGAGCAGGGCTGGTCGCCCCTACTCTGCTCGCTCGGCGTGGAGCCTCATCGCGATGGAGCCGAATCGCCGCGACTGTCCAGGCGGTTCGGTGGACTCATCGCGCGTCCGCAAGCAATGGGAGCGCCTCCTCGAACCCGCTGTCGAGCCGCTGGACAGCGAGGAGGCCGTGAGCGAACTGGCGGCCTCGCTCCGGTCGGTTCTCCGCAACCGGGCCCAACGGAGACTCTTCCGTGCGGCATCCGGAGACCTTGAGGATCTGAGCGCTGATCCGAGGTGGGCGTTCTTGGTCGACGGCGGAGCGAGCGGTATCGCCTCGGCGAACGTCGAGGGTTACCTCGAGGCGTCGCAGGTCGAAGGAATCGCGAAGGACTACCTGCTCGTCGAGTCCGAGCGCGATGCGAACGTCGTACTGCACGTGATTCCGGATGGACAGCCTTCGTTTCCGAACTCGCGACTTCGGCTGGCCGCTGATCTCGCGGAATATCGCGCACCGCGCGAGGAGGCCCGCGCCGCGCAGTTGGCGCACGAGCTCGCGGTGGAGTGGAAGGAGTCGGAGCGATGATCGTTCTGCCCGCCATGCCGCTGGAACAGACCGCCTCCTGGCTGGGGCTGCTCGATCTCTACGACAGGCTGACCGACGGATGGACGCTGATCGGCGGCCAACTCGTCCATCTGCACTGCGCCGAGCGAGGCGGATTCCCCATCCGTGCGACCAATGACGCCGACACGGTGATCGACGTACGCGCCGATCCCACGATGCTTGCAACCTTCACCAAGGTCCTGTCAGACCTCGGGTTCGAGGCAGCAGGAATCTCGGCCGAGGGCCTGCAACATCGTTGGGTTCGTGGAGATGCCTCCATCGACGTGCTGCTGCCTGATGGCATTGGCGAGCGCGCGAGCCTCCGCCACGGCGTCACCGGCAGCCCGACGCTTCCGACTGCTGGGGGAACTCAGGCGCTGCAACGTAGCGAGACGATGAGAGTGACCGTCGCTGGCCGCTCGGGTTTCGTACGCCGCCCCAACCTTGTCGGTGCCCTCGTCGGAAAGGCGGCGGCACTCAGCAACGTCAGTGACCCGGGGCTCGGTCGCCACCGACGGGACTTCGTGATCCTCGCCGGGCTGCTCACGGCTCGTGACCTCCGGAACGAGGAGCTCTCGAAGAAGGACCGGCAACGGTTGCGCGCCATGGTGGCGGCGGCCGAGAAGGATCGCGCACTGCTGCTGGAGATTCCCAACGCCGAGACCTCACTCCAGCGGCTCAAGGTAGCGGGAGACCTCTAGTCGGAGCAGGGCGCGATGGCCTTGAGTGCCAACTGCAGCGGGGCCGATCGGGTCTGGGGGCCCACGGTCGGGATGTGGATGGTGCTCTCGAAGGTGAGATCCAGTGTGGCCGTGGACGCGTCGCCGGACAGAGTGACGGTGTAGGCGCCCGAGCCGGTGACGGAAAGGGGCGCGTTGCCGACCTTTCCCTTGTAGGCGTAGGTGCCGCCGGTCTCGCTGTTGGGGCGGAACGAGAACGACCCGACGTAGTCGCCGGTCGTCTCCACGGTGAAGCGCTTCTCCAACGAACAGGCCTTGCCCTGGAGATCGATCCCGCTGGGGACGGAGGGGATCGAGCCGCTGATGGCATAGCTCTGTTTGTTGCACTTCGGCACCAGGGCCTCCGCCTCGTGGACTCGCTCGGTGATCGCGTTGTTCAGCGTCTCCTTCACGTATCCGGTGGCGGGCGAGACGACGAAGCCGAGCCACTTCGCTGACCCCGCCAGGGAGGACCCGGTGTCGACCAGCAACTGCAGGAACAGGACGGCTGCGTTCTCCTTGATCTCCTGCCTGAGGTCCGCGACCTGATCGGTGACCTTCTTCTTCGCCGAGGGGTCCTTGGCGTACTGGTCCTTGGTCAATGGGTTGGTGGGGTTCTCGGCGCACTGGGCCAGGCTGTCGAGCTTCGCCAGGGCTGCGCTGACCATGTCGCTCGCACCGACGGCGTCCCAGACCTTGTTGCCCGCCTTCCAGGCTTCCCATGATCCTGTGGCGAGCTTGCTGCCGGCCCGGTCGGTCCAGGTGTCGATGTAGCTCTCCTGTGCCTGCGACACGACCCCCGCGACGACGACGTCAACGGTCGAGGGCGAGCCATCCGCACGCCGACCCGGCGGGTGGAATCCCGCAGGCTGGACGACCAGCCCGCCACCGGCGTCGCCCCCGGACCCACCGGAAGCCGTGCCCCCGGTGCTGGTGACACGGGATCGAATGTCGTCCGGAAGCGTGGCGGCATCGATCGCATAGGACATCGACACCACATATCGATCGCCGTTCACCTGCGTGGTCAGCGCGGCTCCGTCGCCTGGCTTCATCTTCCCGGTGCCGGCAGTCAGCCGGTAGGTCAGGTCCGCGGTGGCGCCGTTGGGGAAGGCGTGGGTGACGACGAAGGTGTGGCTGTCGGAGACCTCGAGGGACGACTTCGTCTGCGACGCGACGTACGCCGTGGCGTCGTCGAACCCAGCGGCCAGCACCGACGCGGCCATGCCCTCTGAGGCCGCTGGGGTGGTGACGCTCTGGGCGAAGGGTGGCCCGGCGTCTGCCTTGTGACGTGGCGAAGGATCCGCCGAGCAGGCAGCGAGTGCGATCACGCTGACGAGGACGGCGACCCAGTCGCGCAGGTTCGTCGAGTGCTGTTGGCGCGCGGAGGACATGGCGGACTCCCAGGCGGTGACGTGCCAGCGCTGCGCGATGGCTGGGAGAACCACGGTAGAGGACCTGAAGGCGCTCCGTGGGCGGAATTCTTCGGTGCCGCCGGGAGCTCTTTCGCAAGGTCCTCGCCCGTTGTGCACTCGGACAAAGCTGACCGAAAGAACTGGCAGGAGCGCACGGACACGGAGGCCCGAGAGCCCCTAGGTTGGGACGGGTAGAAGTCTCCCTCCCAAGACGGATGTGCGATGAGCATTCTCGACCAGGTCATCAACAAGGCCCAGGCGACGATCCCAATGCAACGCCAGGTGCAGGGCCTGCACCTGTTCCAGCGTGCCAAGCGACGGGTCGTCGGCGACAAGCAGCCCGTGTTCGTCGAGGAGCCGATCCCGGACGTCCACGATGTCGCGATCACCGACATCGACCTGAGCAACCCGTTCCTCTATCGCCAGGGTCAGTGGCTGTCGTACTTCAAGCGGGTGCGCGACGAGGCCCCTGTCCACTTCCAGGCGGACAGCGCGTTCGGGCCCTACTGGTCGATCACCCGGTACGACGACATCGTCACCGTGGACAGGGACTTCGAGACGTTCTCCGCCGAGCCGCAGATCGTCATCGGCACTCCGCCGGAGGGCCTGGACATCGAGATGTTCATCGCGATGGATCCGCCCCGCCACGACCAGCAGCGGGCTGCGGTCCAGGGGGTGGTGGCGCCTCAGAACCTCGAGGAGATGGAGGGCCTGATCCGCTCGCGGGTGCAGGAGGTCCTCGACAGCCTGCCGCTGGACGAGCCGTTCGACTGGGTGGACAAGGTCAGCATCGAGCTCACCTCGCGGATGCTCGCGACCCTGCTCGACTTCCCCTACGAGGAGCGGCGCAAGCTCGTCTACTGGACCGAGCTGGCAGGTGCGAGTGCGGGCGCAACCGGTGGCGCGGTCGACATGGACGAGCTCTACCGCGGGATCGCGGACATGGCGAAGAGCTTCAGCGACCTGTGGCACGACAAGGCCGCTCGTCGTGCAGCAGGTGAGAAGCCGGGCTACGACCTGATCACCCTGATGCAGATGTCGCCGGACACCGCCGACATCATCAGCCGGCCGATGGAGTTCCTCGGCAACCTGATCCTGCTCGTTGTCGGCGGGAACGACACGACTCGCAACTCGATGTCGGGTGGGGTCTATGCGTTCAACCAGTTCCCCGACGAGTTCGAGCGGTTGAAGGCCAGTCCGGACCTCATTCCCAAGGCCGTGCAGGAGATGATCCGCTGGCAGACGCCTCTGGCCTACATGCGACGGATCGCCACCAAGGACACCGTCCTCAACGGACAGTTCATCCGCAGGGGCGACAAGGTCGTCATGTGGTACGCGTCGGCCAACCGCGACGAGCGCACCTTCGAGAACCCCGACGACTTCGTCATCGACCGCCACAACGGGCGCCACCACCTGTCCTTCGGCATCGGCGTCCACCGCTGCATGGGCAGTCGGGTCGCCGAGATGCAGCTGCGGATCCTGTGGGAGGAGTTGCTCGCGCGGTTCTCGGACATCGAGGTCGTCGAGGAGCCGGAATACCTCCAGTCGAACTTCGTCCGTGGCTACACGAAGATGATGGTTCGGCTCACCCCGGTCGGTCAGGAGCCCCGTCCCCGCGCCCGCAAGGTCGCGGCAACTGGCCCGGAGACCACCCGTTCCAAGGACGGTTGGGTCGTCAGCACCACCGAGACCGAGGCCGAGCTGCGGATCGCGGAGCGTCGTGAGGTCGCCGACGGTGTCGTCGAGTTGACCCTCGCCGACCCCAGCGGCGCGCAGTTGCCGTCCTGGACCGCAGGCGCGCACGTCGACCTCGTCCTCAACGACTCACTGACCCGGCAGTACTCCCTGTGCGGCAGCACCGGGGACGAATCGACCTGGAAGGTCGGCGTCCTGCGTGACCCTGACAGTCGTGGCGGGTCGGCGTACGTCCACGACAAGCTCATCGAGGGTGCGACGGTTCGCGTGCGGGGGCCTCG
>JASLDK010000266.1 GCA_030145945.1 Nocardioides sp. | reverse complement strand
GGTAGATCCGCTCCAGGTAGTAGTCGCGGTCCTCCTCGGGGATGTCGCGCGGGTCCTTCTCGCAGTCCTCGACCTTCTTCGGCACCCAGATCCGTCCGTCGTTGCGCAGCGACTCCGACATCAGCGTCAGCTTGGACTGGTGCGCGCCCGAGATCGGGATGCAGGTCGGGTGGATCTGCGTGTAGCAGGGGTTGGCCATGTAGGCGCCCTTGCGGTGCGCGCGCCACGCGGCCATCACGTTGGAGCCCATCGCGTTGGTCGAGAGGTAGAAGACGTTGCCGTAGCCGCCTGAGGCGAGGACGACGACATCGGCGAGGTGGGTCTCGATCTCGCCGCTGACCATGTCGCGGGCCACGATGCCGCGGGCCTTGCCGTCGACGATGATCAGGTCGAGCATCTCGTGGCGGGTGAACTGCTCCACGGTGCCGGCAGCCACCTGGCGCTCCATCGCCTGGTAGGCGCCGATCAGCAGCTGCTGACCGGTTTGGCCGCGGGCGTAGAAGGTGCGGGACACCTGCACGCCACCGAAGGAACGGTTGTCGAGGAGACCGCCGTACTCGCGGGCGAAGGGAACGCCCTGCGCGACGCACTGGTCGATGATGTTGGCCGAGACCTCGGCGAGGCGATAGACGTTGGACTCGCGCGAGCGGTAGTCGCCGCCCTTCACCGTGTCGTAGAAGAGGCGGAAGGTGGAGTCGCCGTCCTCGCGGTAGTTCTTGGCGGCGTTGATGCCACCTTGTGCGGCGATCGAGTGCGCCCGGCGCGGGGAGTCCTGGTAACAGAAGGACTTCACGTTGTAGCCGGCCTCGCCGAGCGTCGCGGCGGCAGCGCCACCGGCCAGGCCGGTGCCGACGATGATGATGTCGAGCTTGCGGCGGTTGGCCGGGTTGACCAGGCGGTTCTCGAACTTGCGGGTCGTCCAGCGCTCCGCGATCGGCCCGGTGGGCGCGTGCTGGTCGACGACCTTCTCGCCCAGCTCGTAGAAGCCGGCGGCGTCGTCGGAGGTCTGGACCGACGGCTTGTTGGTCTCGGTGAGACCGGGGAGGTAGTGGGTTCCTGCAGCCATGTCGTTGGCCCCTTACTTCTCGATGATGCCGACGAGCACGGACAGCGGAACCAGCGAGAAACCGCCGGCGATGACGATGGCGATGATCCAGCCGGCTGCCCGGGCGCGAGCCCGCGAGACGGCAGAGCCGGTGAAACCGAGGGTCTGCAGCGAGCTGAACGTGCCGTGGTGGAGGTGGAGACCGAGCGCGACCATCGCGATCAGGTAGATCACCGTCATCCACGGGGTGTCGAAGGTGTCGACGACCAGGCGGTAGGGGTTGTCGCCCCCGGTGTCGCCGTTGCTCGGGTTGATCTTGACGATCGTGAAGTTCAGCAGGTGCCAGATGATGAAGAGCAGGATCGCGACCCCGCCCCAGCGCATGGTGCGTGAGGAGATCGAGGAGCCGGCGTTCTTCTTCACGGCGTACTTCACGGGACGGGCCTTGGCGGCGCGGCTGGCGAGGATCGCCGCGCACGCGATGTGCACGATGACCGCGGCGAGCAGGCCGACGCGCATGATCCACAGAAAGCCCTCGTGGGGGAGCATCGGCTCGCCGAGCTCACGCAGGTGCTCCGCGTAGTGGTTGAACGCCTCCTCTCCCGAGAAGGCCTTGAGGTTGCCGTACATGTGTCCCAGCACGAAGCCGATGAACAGCAGGCCGCTCAATGCCATGAGCATCTTCAGGGCGATGGTCGTGCGTGCAGCACGAGAGCCCTTCACCAGCGTCGTCCCATTTGTTGTAGCCACGGAGGGCCACGCTACTCCCGCTACTGACCGGTAGGTGACGCGGATCATGTGAGATATGCACGTAAGGCAACCCTTATCAGGATGGTGGCCCGGTGCCCGACTCGGAGATGTCTGGCACCCTGACAGGGTGAGCAAGACGCCGCCGAACGTTGATCCCCAGGACGACCTCACGGTGAGTGAGCCGAAGAAGTACGCCGCCGGCGTGCCCGCGGTGGCGCATGCGATGGAGTATTCGCTCGCCCAGGCCGGTCCCCGGCGTACGGCGTTGACGTTGCTCGCGCTGAACCAGAAGAAGGGCATCGACTGCCCGGGCTGCGCGTGGCCGGACCCGAAGCACCGCCACACCAATGAGTACTGCGAGAACGGCGCGAAGCACGTCAACGACGAGGCGACCACCAGGCGGGTGACGCGGGAGTTCTTCGCCGAGCACTCGGTCGCCGAGCTCGACGGCCACTCCGACATGTGGCTCAACCACCAGGGGCGGTTGACCGAGCCGATGGTCAAGAGGGCGGGGGCGACGCACTACGAGCCGATCGGCTGGGATGAGGCATTCGGTCTCATCGCCGACGAGCTCAACGGGCTCGATTCGCCGGACGAGGCGATGTTCTACACCTCGGGACGACTCAACAACGAGGCTGCCTTCCTGCTCCAGTTGTTCTCGCGCGCCTATGGCACCAACAACCTTCCGGACTGCTCGAACATGTGTCACGAGTCCAGCGGGTCCGGG
Source organism: Nocardioides sp. (assembly GCA_030145945.1). Lineage (GTDB taxonomy): Bacteria > Actinomycetota > Actinomycetes > Propionibacteriales > Nocardioidaceae > Nocardioides. The sequence goes on along the minus strand of JASLDK010000266.1, from coordinate 7,049 downwards.
CTGGGGGAGACGCTGGGGATCGGCAAGGGTTCGGTGTCGTTGGACGACATCCACGAGTCCGACCTGGTGTTCGTGGTTGGGCAGAACCCGGGCACCAACCATCCGCGGATGCTGTCGGCGCTGGAGCTGACCAAGCACAACGGCGGTCGCGTGATCGCGGTCAACCCCCTGCCCGAGGCCGGGTTGATGAGGTTCAAGAACCCGCAGAAGCCGTCCGGGGTGATCGGGAAGGGCACGGCGATCGCCGACGTCTTCCTCAAGATCCGGCCGGGCGGCGACCTGGCGTTGTTCCAGATGCTCAACAGACTGCTGCTGGAGGCAGACGAGGCAGCCGCGCCGGGCCACGACAATGCCGTGCTGGACCACGACTACATCGCTGCCAACACGATCGGGTTCGAGGAGTTCGCTGCGCATGCGCGCACGGTGACCTGGGAGCACGTGCTCGCGGCGACCGGCCTGACCCGGGCCGAGATCGAGGCCGTGCACCGCGAGGTGCTCGCAGCCAAGAAGGTCATCGTGTGTTGGGCGATGGGGCTCACCCAGCACCGGCACGGCGTGCCGACGATCCGCGAGATCGTCAGCTTCCTTCTCCTGCGGGGCAACCTGGGCCGCCCGGGCGCGGGCGTGTGCCCGGTCCGCGGCCACAGCAACGTGCAGGGTGACCGCACGATGGGGATCTGGGAGCGGGTCCCCGACTCCTTCCTCGACGCGCTGGCGGCCGAGTTCTCCTTCGACCCGCCGCGCAAGCACGGCTTCGACTCGGTCGACGGGGTCCGCGCGATGCGTGACGGGCGTGCGCGGGTCTTCGTCGGGGTGGCCGGCAACTTCGTGCGCGCCATGTCTGACAGCGACGTCACCGAGGCCGCCCTGCGGTCCTGCTCGCTGAGTGTGCAGATCTCCACCAAGCTCAACCGGTCCCACACCGTGTGCTGTGAGACGGCCTTGATCCTGCCCACCCTGGGCCGCAGCGACCGCGACGTGCAGGCCTCGGGCGAGCAGTTCGTCACCGTCGAGGACTCCATGAGCGAGGTGCACCAGTCGCGCGGCAGGCTGACGCCGGCCTCGCCCGACCTCCTCAGCGAGGTCGCGATCATCAGCCGGTTGGCCCGACGTACCCTCGGCGCGGGCGGGTCGATCCCCTGGGAGGACTTCGAGGGCGACTACGGCTTGATTCGCGACCGGATCGCCCGGGTGGTGCCGGACTTCGAGGACTTCAACGCGCGGGTGGCGGTGCCCGGCGGCTTCCGGTTGCCGAACCCGGTCAACGAAGGACGTTTCCCGACGCCCAGCGGCAAGGCCGTCTTCGTGTGCAACGACCTCGACATGCTCACCACGCCTCCCGGCCACCTCGTGCTGCAGAGCCTGCGCTCGCACGACCAGTGGAACACCATTCCGTATGCGATGAACGACCGCTATCGCGGCATCCACGACGCCCGGCGGATCGTCATGGTCAACCCCGACGACCTCGCCGAGCTCGGCATTCCCGACCGGGCCCTGGTCGACATCGTGTCCATCTGGACCGACGGCACCGAGCGCCGGGCCGAGGGCTTCCGTGCCGTCGCCTATCCGGCCGCGCGGGGCTCGGCCGCCTCCTACTACCCGGAGACCAACGTCCTGGTGCCCCTCGACTCCGTTGCCGAGGTCAGCAACACCCCGACCTCGAAGGGCGTCATCGTCCGGCTGGAACGCGTGGCCGAGTGAGGCATCCGGCGTTCGTGGGGACCCCGCGTCCCCGACTGGTGACCGCCGTTGTCGCGGGCCTGCTCGCGGCGGGGTTGGGGTGGAGGGCGACCCCGCAGATCGGCGTACTGCTGGGCATCACGGTCGCGGGCCTCGTCGATGTGGTCCTCGGCTGGCTGATCCTGTGGCCGACGTCGGCGGACGAGACCCGTGCCCGTGCGACGAACGAGGACCTGCGCCCGTCGCTGGACGAGCTGGTCGTCGCTGTCGCGGCGCTCGCCGGTCTCGGCGGCGTCGTCATGCTGATGCTCGCTGGGAAGGGTACGGCGGGCCAGGCCGCCGCCTGTCTGGCCCTCGCGGGCGTCGCGATGGCGTGGGCAGCCGTGCACCTGATGTACGCGACCCGCTATGCGCACCTCTACTACTCCGACAAACCCGGAGGGATCGACTTCAACGGCGACGAGCCGCCGGCCTTCCGGGACTTCCTCTACTTCAGCTACAACCTCGGGATGACCTATCAGGTCTCCGACACGGCAGTGCAGAGCAGCGCCATCCGAGCCGTCGTGCTGCGGCACTGCCTGATCGCGTATGTCTTCGGCGCAGCGATCATCGCGACGACCATCAACCTGGTCGTCGGCATCGTCGCCGCCTGACCGGGGAGAAAACGTCAGGCGGTGATCGGCGCGAGCATCGGGTACGACGTCGCGACGAGCTCGTCGACCGCGTCGACCCAGGTACGCCGCAGCGCCCGCTCCCGACCGGCCGCACCGAGCAGGTGCCGGTGCGGGTCGGCGGCGACCGACGCGACGGCGCGCGGGAGGTCCCGCTCGTCGGTGGGGTCGTAGAGCACCCCCGTCTCGAGGTGGGCCACGACGTCGCGGGCGCCGCCGGAGCGCGGCGCGATCACCGGTACGCCGGACGCGCCTGCCTCCCGCAGCGCGTGGCAGTCGGTCTCGTGCTCTCCCGGGTGGACCAGGACGTCCAGTGTCGGAAGCGCGACCGTCAGGTCGCCGACGGACAGGGGACCGGTGAACCGGGCGTTCGGGAGTCGGCGGGCAAGCCACTCGCGGTCCGGGCCGGCGCCGATCATGACGAGGCGAATGTCCGGCATCTGTGCGAGGGCCGCGAGCCGGCGTACTCCTGCAGTCTTGTGGAGGCCGCCGACGTAGCCGACGACGACCTTCGTCCGCCCCGACTTGGCGCGTGACCACGACTGGTGCAGCCAGGGATCACGCAGCGTCGGGTTGAACGCGAGGGTGTCGACCCCCGGCTCCCACAGCGTCGCCTCGACGCCGAGCTCGGTGGCCCGGGCGACCATCCAGGGCGAGGTCACCAGCACCCCGTCGGCACGCTCGGCGACCTTGGCCCGCCAGTAGTCGGCGGCGAGGTCGAACACGGGGGACTGCTCGATCGCCAGGGTCGGTACGCCGGCCCGGCCGGCGTGCTTCAACGCCTTGCGTCCGACGGCGCGCGGGGAGTGGACCTGGACCAGGTCGGGGGCGAAGTGTTCGAGAACCTCGCGTACCTGCGCGCCGGTCGGCTCCAGCGGCCGCACCCGTGCCACGTCGCATCCGCGATAGCTCGCGATCCCCGGCCCCGGCGCGATGATCTGCACGGTGTGGCTGCGGTCGACGAGGCGGTCGACGGTGGCCTTGAGCGTCGTGGTCGTGCTGTCGACGGCCGGGTAGAAGGACTCGGTGACCAGAGCGATCCTCATGTCTCGATCGTGAGGGCCGGATGTGGCGCGGAAGGTTCACTCAGGTTGCTGTGACGTGAACGCTCCGCTTCCGTAGACCCGTCCCGCCATGGTCGGCGAACGCAGGCGGCTGAGTCACTCGTCGGGGTTGACGGTCCGCGGCGGCAGTTGACCCTCCTGGATCGCAGCAGCGACCGCGCGGATCCGCTCGCCGCTCTCGCGCCAGTCCCCGGACGGTGCGTCCCACCAGATGGTGAACCCGCGGCGGGCCTCGACGGTCCAGTGCGCGCCCAGGACGACCCGCGCCAACGCGGCGACCGGGATCAGCAGCAGGAGCAGCACGAACTCGAACGCGACGAACAACGTCAGGATGATGAACGGCAGCGCGAGGATCAGTAGCACGATCGCGATGATCGCGCTGATCGGGTCGTCGCCCAGCCCGTTGAGACCGTCGACCGGGCCCGAGTCGGGTGTCCTCAGACGCCGCCGCCACGGCACCCAGCGCCGGGTCACTCGCCACGTGCGGCCCTCGGGGTCACGAACCTTCATGCGGTGGATCGTAGGGCGTCGGCGGGCGCTCCTCGGGTGTCTGCTGCTCGGGTGTCTGCTCGCCGAGCGTCTGCAGTGGAGGGTCCCCGCGCCGGATCCCCTCGGCGACCGCGCGGATCCGCTCGCCGCTCTCGCGCCAGTCGCCGACCTCGGTCTCCCAGTACGGGCGATAGCCCAACCGGGCCTCGACCCACCAGCGCTTGCCGAACAGCACCCGGGCGAGGCTGACTGCCGGCAGCAGGAGGATGAGAAGGACCAGCTGGGGCGTCTGCGGCCTACCGCCCGGTAGCCGGACATTTGTCACACCTCGGTAACCGTCGCGCTGTCACGGATAGGCTTGCCTCTTGTGACTGAAGCACCCTTGACGCTGGCGCAACCCGAGGACGCGCACACGCGCGCCGAATGGGAGGCCGCCACCGCCGCCGTCCTGCGCAAGACCCGCAAGCTCGGGGAGAACGACCCCGACGACGCCGTGTGGGACAAGTTGACCCGTACGACGCTCGACGGCATCGGCATCACCCCGCTCGGGCTGCCCGGCGGCGCTGCCGCCGCGGTTCGTCCGACGCGCGAGGGTGCCTGGGACATCCGCAGCCTGGTCTCCGGCCCGGACGCCAAGGCCGCCAACGAGGCTGCGCTCGTCGACCTCGACGGTGGCGTCACCAGTCTGTGGCTCGCGGCTGACGAGTCGACCGACGTGGCCGCCGTCCTCAAGGACGTGCTGCTCGACCTGGCCCCCATCGTGCTCGACGCGCCCGCCGCGACCACGAAGGTCGCCGAGGCCTTCTTGGCGCTGCCCGGCGCCAAGCACCCCGACAGCAACCTCGGCATCGACCCCCTCGGAGTGATGCTGCGCGACATCCCGCTGGCCGTCGACGAGGCGGTCGCCGAGTTGCAGACGCTGGCCCGCAAGGCCGACCAGCACGACATCCGCGCGATCGTCGTCGACGCCACCGCCGCCCACGACCTTGGTGCGAGCGACGCGCAGGAGCTCGGTTGGTCGATCGCGGCCGGCGTCGCCTACCTGCGCTGGCTGACCGACCACGGCCTGTCCGTCGAGGACGCCGCCCGGCAGATCGAGTTCCGCTACGCCGCGACCGACGAGCAGTTCCCGACCATCGCCAAGCTGCGCGCGGCGCGCGTGCTCTGGGCGCGGGTGCTCGAGCTCTCCGAGATCTCCGAGCCGGTGGCCCAGCGCCAGCACGCCGTCACCAGCCGGCCGATGCTCAGCAAGTACGACCCCTACGTCAACATGCTCCGCGGCACCGTCGCGGCCTTCGCCGCCGGCGTCGGCGGCGCCGACGTGGTCACCGTGCTGCCCTTCGACAGCGCCAACGGCCGCCCCGACGGCTTCGGTCGCCGGATCGCCCGCAACGTCAACCACCTGCTCATCGACGAGTCCCACGTTGCCGCGGTCACCGACCCCGCCGGTGGTGCGTACGCCGTCGAGAACCTCACCGCCGACCTCGCGGCCGCCGGTTGGGCCGCCTTCCAGCAACTCGAGACCGAGTGGGAGAACGGCCACGACTTCGACCCCTTCCGCGAGCGCATCGCCGCGGTCGTCGAGTCCCGCGAGACCGAGATCGCCCACCGCTTGCGTCCGCTCACCGGCGTCAGTGAGTTCCCCAACCTCGGCGAGACGCTGCCGCAACGTGACGAGGACCCGCTCAACGACCGGGTGCGCCGCTACGGCGCGTCCTTCGAGGCGTTGCGTGACGAACCGGCCGCCGCACCGGTCTTCCTGGCCACGCTCGGCACCATCGCCCAGCACACCGCCCGCGCGACCTTCATCAGCAACCTCTTCGCTGCCGGTGGCATCGCGGTTGAGGTGGCCGGACCCACCGCTGGTGTCGACGAGCTGCTGTCGGCGTACACCTCCGCGGGGTCGCCGAAGGTCGTCTGCCTCGCCGGCACCGACACCGCGTACGACGAATGGGGCACTGAGGCTGCGGCTGCCCTTCGCGAGGCCGGCGCGACCCACGTGATCATCGCTGGCAGGGCCACTGACTACACCGACGACAGCGCCGCCATGGGTGTCGATGCGCTCGCGTTCCTGACTGCGACCAGGGAGAAGCTGGCATGAGCATTCCGAAGAGCTTCGCGAGCTTGGGACTCGCTTCCGACACCGCCGCAGCAGCGGCGCCCAACCCGCCGCGGGGAGAGGGCTGGAAGAGCCCTGAGGGCATCGAGATCGCGACCTCCTACGGTCCCGACGACATCTCCGCGCTCGACGCGCAGGACACGTTCCCGGGGTTGAGCCCGTTCCTGCGCGGGCCCTACCCGACGATGTACACGACGCAGCCGTGGACGATCCGGCAGTACGCCGGCTTCTCCACCGCCGAGGAGTCCAACGCCTTCTACCGCCGCAACCTCGCAGCCGGCCAGAAGGGCCTCTCGGTGGCCTTCGACCTCGCGACCCACCGCGGCTACGACTCCGACCACCCGCGCGTGCGCGGTGACGTCGGCATGGCCGGTGTCGCGATCGACTCGATCTATGACACCCGCACCCTGTTCGACGGCATCCCGCTCGACCAGATGTCGGTGTCGATGACGATGAACGGCGCCGTGCTCCCGGTGCTCGCGCTCTACATCGCTGCGGCTGAGGAGCAGGGGGTGAAGCCGGAACAGCTCAGCGGGACCATCCAGAACGACATCCTCAAGGAGTTCATGGTCCGCAACACCTACATCTATCCGCCGGCCCCGTCGATGCGGATCATCTCCGACATCTTCGCGTTCACCAGTCAGCGGATGCCGCGGTTCAACTCGATCTCGATCTCCGGCTATCACATGCAGGAGGCGGGGGCGACCGCCGACCTGGAGCTGGCGTACACGCTGGCCGACGGCGTCGAGTACATCCGCGCCGGCCTCGAGTCGGGCCTGACCATCGACCAGTTCGCGCCGCGGCTGTCCTTCTTCTGGGCGATCGGCATGAACTTCTACATGGAGGTCGCGAAGATGCGCGCGGCCCGGGCGCTGTGGAGTCGACTGGTGCGCCAGTTCGACCCGCAGAACCCCAAGTCGCTCTCCCTGCGGACCCACTCGCAGACCTCGGGCTGGTCGCTGACCGCGCAGGACGTGTTCAACAACGTCGGCCGGACCGCGATCGAGGCGATGGCCGCGACCCAGG
>JASLDK010000210.1 GCA_030145945.1 Nocardioides sp. | reverse complement strand
TGAACCACGCCAAGGCGGCCGGTGTGCCGATCGTGGTCGCGGTCAACAAGATCGACAAGCCCGAGGCCGACCCGACCAAGGTCCGTGGCCAGCTCAGCGAGTACGGCCTGGTGCCGGAGGAGTACGGCGGCGACACCATGTTCGTCGACGTCTCGGCTCGCGAGGGACTCCACCTCGACAACCTGCTCGAGGCGGTCATCCTGACGGCGGACGCGTCGCTCGACCTGCGCGCCAACCCCAACCAGGACGCCCAGGGCCTCGTCGTCGAAGCCCACCTGGACCGCGGTCGTGGCCCGGTGGCCACGATCCTCGTCCAGCGCGGCACCCTGCGGGTCGGTGACTCGATCGTCGCCGGTCCGGCTCACGGCCGGGTGCGTGCCATGCTCGACGAGCACGGCAGCGAGCTCGAGGTCGCTGACCCGTCCCGTCCTGCGATGGTGCTCGGTCTGAGCTCGGTGCCCGGCGCCGGCCAGAACTTCATCGTGGTCGAGGACGACCGGATGGCACGCCAGATCGCGGAGAAGCGCGAGGCGCGCGAGCGTGCGGCCAGCCAGGCCAAGCGCCGGGTGCGTCGTACCCTCGAGGACTTCATGGCCTCCATGGAGAAGGGCGAGAGCCAGGAGCTCAACCTCATCCTCAAGGGCGATGTGTCCGGTTCGGTCGAGGCCCTCGAGGACTCGCTGGCCCAGATCGACGTCGGCGACGAGGTGTCGCTGCGCGTCATCGACCGCGGTGTCGGTGCGATCACCGAGACCAACGTCGACCTGGCCGCCGCCTCCGACGCCATCATCATCGGCTTCAACGTCCGCCCGCAGGGCAAGGCGAGCCAGATGGCGGACAAGGAAGGCGTCGAGATCCGCTACTACTCGGTCATCTACCAGGCGATCGAGGAGATCGAGGCGGCCCTCAAGGGCATGCTCAAGCCGGAGTACGAAGAGGTCCAGCTCGGCCAGGCCGAGATCCGGGCGATCTTCCGCTCCTCGCGGATCGGCAACATCGCCGGTTGTATGGTCACCGGCGGCCTGATCCGGCGCAACGCCAAGGTGCGGGTGCTGCGTGACGGAGCGGTCATCGCCGACAACCTCGACCTCGCCTCGCTCAAGCGGGAGAAGGACGACGCGTCCGAGGTCCGGGAAGGCTTCGAGTGCGGTCTCGTGCTCAAGAACTTCCAGGACATCAAGGAAGGCGACATCGTCGAGGCCTTCGAGATGAAGGAAATCCCGCGCGGCTGACCCGCTCGCTGCAGGTTTCCCAAGGTATGCAGACCGATCTGCACTTCCCCGTTCAAATGTGAACGGGGAAGTGCAGATTTGGCGACATCCCTTGGGAAACCGACAGCCGCCGATACTGATAGGAACTGACCATGGCTTCGCCCCGTGTACGAAAGATCGCTGACCGTATCCAGGTGATCGTCGCCGAGATGCTCGAGCGTCGGATCAAGGACCCTCGGCTCGGTTTCGTGACCGTCACGGAGGTTCGGCTGAGCGGCGACGCCCAGCACGCGACCATCTACTACACGGTGCTGGGGGAGGACGCCGATCAGCAGGCGACGGCCACCGCGTTGGAGTCGGCTAAGGGAATGCTGCGCTCCGAGGTCGGCAAGCAGCTCGGCATGCGGCACGTCCCGTCGCTCGCCTTCGAGTTCGACGGCGTCCCTGAGTCGGCGCGTCACCTCGACGAGGTGCTCGCGAAGGCCCGCGAGGCCGATGCTGCCGTGGCTGCGGCCCGTGAGGGTGCGCAGCCCGCCGGGGAGGCAGACCCCTACAAGAAGCCGCGCGAGGTCATCGACGAGGACGACGTCGAGGACGACATCGACGACGACCTCGACGACCGCGAAGACATCGACGCCTGATGGCGCGTGTCCATGGTTGAGTCCGGCCTGGTCATCGTCGACAAGCCGGGCGGGATGACCTCCCACACGGTCGTCGCGAAGGCGCGACGTGCGCTCGGCACCCGCAAGGTCGGACATGCCGGCACGCTCGACCCGATGGCGACCGGCGTCCTGGTCCTGGGGGTCGAGCGCGCCACCCGCCTGCTCGGGCACCTGATGCTCACCGAGAAGACGTACGCCGCGACGGTGCGACTCGGTCAGGTCACGACCACCGATGACGCCGAGGGCGAGGTCGTCTCGACCACCTCGGCCGCGGCCGTCACCGACGAAGCGGTCGTGGCCGCCCTGACGGCCTTCGAGGGCGACATCGAACAGGTGCCGTCGGCGGTGTCGGCGATCAAGGTCGACGGCAAACGTGCCTACGCCCGTGTTCGCGACGGTGAGGAGGTCGCGCTCAAGGCGCGTCCGGTCACCGTCCACGAGATCACCTCCGGAGACTTCCGTCGCGACGGCGACTTCCTCGACGTCGACATCCACGTGCGCTGCTCCAGTGGCACCTACATCCGCGCCATCGCACGTGACCTCGGCGAAGCGCTCGGCGTCGGAGGGCATCTCACGGCCCTGCGCCGTGGCTCGGTCGGGGACTTCACCCTCGAGCACGCCAACACTGACTTTGACGACCTCACGCTGCTGCCGCTCGACACGGCTGCTCGCCAGTGCTTCCCCGCACTCGATCTCGACGAGGAGCAGGCTCAGGACGTGCGCTACGGCAGGCCACTCGCCCTGAGCATCGACACCCTCACTGCCGTGTTCGCTCCCGACGGGCAGTTCCTGGCGCTCTACCGTCCCGATGGCCCAACCGCGCGACCTGAGGCCGTCTTCGTCGGCTGACCGGTGGGTATGGGAGAGTTTTCGCCGTGCGAGTGTGGCGTGACTTCTCCGACGTTCCGAGTGACCTCGGCCGCACGGTGGTGACGATCGGAAACTTCGACGGCATGCACCTGGGCCACCAGCACGTCGTACGCCGGGCGCTGGAGGTTGCCGGCGAGGTCAGCGCCGACACGACGATCGACGGCGTGGTCGCAGTGACCTTCGATCCGCACCCGATCGCCGTCCTGCGCCCCGAGCACGCGCCGCCGACCCTGACGACCATCGAAGAACGCATCCGCCTGTTGGGCGAGGCAGGGGTCGACGACGTGCTCGTCATCCCGTTCTCCCGCGAGATCGCCGCGTGGACGCCGACCGCCTTCATCCAGCAGATCCTGCTCGACACCCTGCACGTGAAAGCCGTCGTCGTCGGCGCCAACTTCCGCTTCGGCAACCGCGCCGCGGGTGACTGCAATCTGCTGCGCACGGCCGGCCAGGAGCATGACTTCGTGGTCGAGGAGGTCAGCCTCGACGGCGGACCGCAGGTGTGGTCCTCCACCTATGTGCGGACCTGTCTCGCCGCCGGCGACGTCACCGGTGCCGCCGAGGCCCTCGGTCGGCTCCTCACCGGTGACGGTGAAGAGCCGACCGAGGGCCTCG
>JASLDK010000135.1 GCA_030145945.1 Nocardioides sp. | reverse complement strand
GGCTCATCGGATCAGCCTAGAAGACTGCTGCACGAGCGGCGGGATGTGGGAGGGTTCGAGCCATGCGACCGTGGACACAGGTGCCGCCCCAGCTGGGCCGGCGGTTCGTCATCACCGGCTCCAACGGGGGTCTCGGTCTCGAGACCGCGCGGATCCTCGGCTCCCGTGGCGCCGAGATCGTGATGGCTTGTCGCAGCATCGAGAAGGCGCAGGCCGCCGCCCGAACGGTGCCCGGCCACGACAAGGGACGGATCAGTGTCGAGCAGGTCGATGTCAGCGACCTGGCCTCAGTGCGGTCATTCGCCGAGCGGATGCTGGCATCGGGGCGTGGCATCGACGTGCTCGTCAACAACGCCGGCGTGCTCGGCGTACCCCATGCCGTCTCGGCGGAGGGCGTCGAGATGCACATGGCGACCAACTACCTCGGCCACTTCCTGCTGACCCACCTGCTGCTACCGGTGCTGCGGGACCGTGTGGTCGTGGTGAGCTCGCGCGAGCACCGCTCGGGCAGGATCGATCTCGATGATCTCGGCTGGCAACGTCGCCCCTATCGGCCGTTCCAGGCCTATGGCGACTCCAAGCTGGCCGACCTGCTGTTCATGCGCGAGCTCGACCGTCGGCTGCGTGCGGAGGGCTCGCACCTACGGGCAGTCGCGGCTCATCCGGGTGCGTCGGCGACCGCGATCACCAGCGGCTCCGGGCATCCGGTCGTGACCGCGATCGGGCACTACGGCCAGAAGCTCGTCGGCATGCCGGCCTGGCGCGGCGCCCTCAACACGGTCTACGCCGCGACGATGGACGTCGAGGGCGGGACGTACGTCGGGCCGCACGGCCGGACCGAGCTGTGGGGCTGGCCCGCGCCCGCCCGGATGTCACGAAAGGCAGACGATCGCGAGCTGGCGCGAGCGCTGTGGGAGAAGTCGGTCGAGCTCAGCCGACCGTGATGCTCTTGAAGGTCACCGGCGTCTTCGGACGGCCACCGCCGCTCTGTGCCCAGTAGCCGTCGTTGCCGCTCGCGGTGGCCTTCTTCAACGTCTCGAGCGATGCCGCGTCGAGGTGGCCCCAGACCGTGTAGTTCGGCGGGAACTGCGAGTCCCCGAAGACGATGAAGAACTGACCGCCGCCGGAGTTCGCGGCGCCGGTGTTGGCCATGGCCAGCGTGCCCGCCGGGTAGGTCTCCGAGCCGTCGACCTCGTCGGGGATGGTGTAACCGGGACCGCCCGAACCGGTCTTCGGGTCGGCGTCCGCGGCCTTCGGGTCGAAGTACGGGTCGCCGCACTGCAGGAACTCGAAACCCGGGTCGTTGCCCTGGCGGTGGCACGAGGTGTTGTCGTAGTAGCCCTGCTTCGCCAGCGAAGCGAACGACTCGACGGTGCAGGGCGCCTTGTCGGCGTCGAGGGTCACCTTGAGGTCGCCGATCGAGGTCTTCCAGAGCGACGGCACCTCGCCGGTGTATTCAGGCGTCGTCGGAGGAAGCTTGACGTCGCGCGCCGGGTCGCCGGTCTCGGACCACGCGCAGGCAGTGCTTCCGGGCTGACTGGCGGCCGCGGTCGGGGACTCGGTCGTTGCCGGGTCCTTCGCGGACTTGTTGTCATCGCCGCAGGCGGACAGCGATGCAGCGAGAAGAAGGACGGCCGGTACGCCGGCGAGCAGGCTGTTGCGCATGCGGCGCATCGTACGCAGCATGCCTGGCCCGTCGGCGTAGAGTCTCGTCAGGTCGGCCTGAACGCTCAGGCAGTCAGCGCAACGAAGTCGGCCGGGAGCTCGTCGTCCTCGAGGACGCGCATCTCGATCGGGCCACCGCTGTAGGAATCCTCGGCGATGATCATCAGGTCCTCGTCGAAGGACCAGAAGATCACGTTGCGCATCTTGATCAGGTAGTTCTTGTCGGCCTCGGCGAAGCCGGCGGCCATCGGGTGCTGGACCATCAGCGCGCCGGGCTGGATGAGCGTCAGCACGCCTTCGATGACGATGCAGTTGTCGTCGACGACCATGCGCTCACAGAAGAACTCCAGCACATGGCCATTGTTCTCGACGAGGTTGGTGTAGTACTCCGCGACACCCTCCTTGGTCTTCGGGCCGACGTCGCCCGAGAGCTCCCAGAAGTGGTAGTTCGTGGCCTCGCCCAGCGTGCCGATCAGGGTCTCGAGGTCCCCGTCGCGCTCGGCGGCCGCGTGGACCTGCATCCGCTCCAGCATGGTGCGCTGACGCGGGGACTCGGTGGTGGCGAGCCGCTCGGTGATGAAGTCGACGAGGTGGCTGCGGTTCAGCTCGATCATGGGTGGTTCCTCTCGGTGGGGTGGAGTGCGATCCGGCCGTGCGAGGCGAAAGCAGCCTCGCGATCGGATCGATCGGCCGCGGTGAAGGCGCGGTAGCCGTCGGTGGTGGAGATGTACGTCGGGTCGTCGATCAACCAGGCCTCGCCGCGCAGGACCTGCTTGTCGAGCTTCCCGGTGCCGGTGAGCGGCAGGTCCTCGACGACACGCACGAAGCGCGGGCGCCACTTGGTGCCCAAGTCGGGCTGCTCGTCGAGGAAGCGGTCCAGGTCGGCCGGGTCGATGGTCTCCCCGGGCAGCAGCAGGAGTGAGGCCATGACCTCGTCGCCCGTGCGCGGATCCGGTACGCCGTACACGACCGCAGTCGCGACCGCGGGGTGTCGGGCAAGGAGCCGTTCGATGGGGGCGGTGGCGAGGTTCTCGCTGTCGACGCGGATCCAGTCGGAGTTGCGGCCGGCGAACCAGTAGTTGCCCTCGGCATCGGCGTACGCGAGGTCGCCGGTCCAGTAGTCACCGTCGCGGACCTTGGCCTCCATGGCACCGGGGTTGTTGTAATAGCCCTCGAACCGGGCGCCACCGCCGCGGACGACGATCTCGCCGATCGCATCGGTGGGGTTGAGCAACCGGCCGTCCTCGGCGAATTCAGCCGCGGGAGCCTCCTCCCCGGCGGAGTTGACGATGACCAGGCCCATGCCGGGATCCGGGCGGCCGAGCGCGCCCGGTGGGGTGTCCTCGCCACGCAGGATCACGCTCACGCCCTCGGACGAGCCGTAGGACTCGACGATCCGGCATTCGAAGCGGCGCTGGAAGTCCTCGCGGTCGCGGGTCGAGGCCTCGGTGCCGAAGCCGAAGCGGAGCTTGTTGTCACGCTCTGCCGAGGTTTCGGGCTGTGCCAGGACGTAGGAGAGTGCGCGGCCGACGTAGTTGAAGAAGGTGGCTCCGAACTTCTGCACGTCGGGCAGGAACCCGGACGCGGAGAACTTCGCCCGCATCGCGTAGGTGCCGCCGACGGAGAGGATGGGCGCCCAGGCCGCCATCAGCGCGTTGCCGTGGAAGAGCGGCATCGCGTTGTAGGCAACGTCCTCTCGGGTGAGGCCGTGCACGTTGAGCTGCCCGATGACTGCGAGCCGGAAGGACGAGCAGATGACCGCCTTGGGGGCACCGGTCGAGCCGGAGGTGAAGAGCAGCAGCAGGGTGTGCTCCATGCCCGGGGGAGCGGTGGTGGGCGCCGGGTTCGCCGCTGCATCGGCGAGCATCTCGCGATAGCGGTCGCCGTCCTGGTCGATCACCTCGATGCCACCGAGGGCGTCGGCCGGGAGGCTGTCGAGCAGAGCGCGGTGCGCCGTACCGACGATGAGGGTCGCGATGTCCGTCCCGTGGATGTCGGCCGCAAGCTCAGCGCCGCGCCTGGTCGGGTTGACGCCGACGACGGTCGCGCCACACAGCGCGGCGGCTGCGATCAGGAGGAGGTATTCGGGATCGTTGTCCATGAGCACGCCGACATGCCACGGTCCGGGCCTGCGCAGTGAGGTGAGGAGCGTGGCGCGCTGCTGGGCGGCACCGACGAACTCGCGCCAGGTGAGGGACTCGTCGGCCCGCAGCAGCGCGGGATGGTCGTCCTCGGCACGAGCGAGCAGCATCTCGGCGATCGAGCCGTGGGTGAAGGTGGGTGTCACTGGCGCTCCTGGGTGATCCGCATTACATTGCGTTGTGACACGAAACATAAATAGGTTGAGATGATTCGTCAAGGGGATCACCGCTGCGGGGCGAAAGGAGGGCGACATGAGCGAAGTCGCGGGCGCTGGACGCCCTCGCGACGCGCGGATCGACGAGGCGGTGCTCACCGCGACGCGCGAGCTCGTCGCCGATGTGGGGTACGCCGACCTCACCTTCCGCAGCATCGCCGACCGTGCGGGCACGTCGGTGCCGGCGATCAAGCGCCGCTGGGCGTCGAAAGCACACCTGGTGCACGAGGCGGTCTATCCGGGTGACGTCATGTCCGCCACGACCAACGCGACCGATCTTCGGGGGGAGGTCCGCGCAGCTGTGCTGCGTTGTCTGGAGATCGTCGGATCACCGGCAGGGCGCCGCGCCACCCCCGGACTGATGGGCGAGATGATGGCCGACCGTGCGCTCGAGCAGGAGTTGAGCGCACGACTGCTGGCCTCCGGCTGGGAGAGCCTGGCCGCACGTCTCGCCCAATCCGCCGACGATGGAGAGGCACGCTCCGACGTCGACCTCGAGGTCTTCATCGAGACGGTCTTCGGGGCCGCCCTGATGGCCATCGTGCTGCGGGGGCCGGACGCCGTCGGCGACGAATGGGTCGAGCGACTCGTCAGCACCCTGGTCGACGGCCTTCGTCCGCACTGACAGCGAATAACGACAGGCGCCCGCACCGACGATGCCGATAGGTTGGGACGCATGGGCGCGACGATCAAGGTGGCCGGGCTGTCCGCCGGCCACGGCGCCACGGCGCTCTTCACCGGACTCGACCTGGTCATCGCCCCTCGTGATGTGATCGGGCTCGTCGGACCGAACGGCGCCGGCAAGTCGACCTTGCTCCGGACGCTGGCAGGCGAGTTGGCTCCCGAGTCGGGCACTGTCACGGTCGTGCCATCCTCGGCAACCATCGGCCACCTGCCCCAGGAGACCGAGCGGCGCGACGGTGAGTCGGTCCGGGAGTTCCTGGGACGTCGTACCGGCGTGACGGCGGCACAGGCCGCCTTCGACCGCGCCACCGCACGCCTCGAGGCGGGGGAGTCCGGCGCGGACGACGACTATGCCGAGGCCCTCGACCGGTGGCTCGCACTCGGGGCGCCCGACCTCGACGAACGAGCCGAGGCGATTGCCGCAGACCTCGGCCTGGCCATCGACCTCGAGCAGCCGATGACCTCGCTCTCGGGCGGACAGGCCGCGCGTGCGGGCCTTGCCAGCCTGTTGCTCTCCCGCTACGACTTGTTCCTGCTCGACGAGCCCACCAACGACCTGGACCTCGACGGCCTCGACCGGCTCGAGCGGTTCGTCGCAGATCTCGGTGAGGCAGCCGTGATCGTGAGCCACGACAGGGAGTTCCTAGCCCGGACGGTCAACCGGATCGTCGAGCTCGACCTCCATCAGCGCGCGATCAACGTCTACGGCGGCGGCTACGACAGTTGGCTGCAGGAGCGGGAGATCGCCCGTCGGCACGCCCGCGAGGCCTACGACGAGTACGCCGACACGGTCGCCGGGCTCGAAGCGCGAGCCAACACCCAGCGCAACTGGGCGGCACAGGGCGTGCGCAACGCCCGGCGCAGCATCAACAACGAGCCGGACAAGTCCATCCGCCGCTTCCGAACCGAGTCCAGCGAGAAGCAGGCGGCCAAGGTACGTCAGACCGAGCGGGCCCTCGAACGTCTGGAGGAGGTCGAGGAGCCACGCAAGGAGTGGGAGCTCCGCATGGAGATCGCGGTGGCTCCACGCTCCGGCGCGGTGACGGCAGCGCTGCGCGATGCCGTCGTCTCCCGCGGCGACTTCACCTTCGGTCCGGTCTCCGTCGAGATCGGGTGGGCGGAGAAGGTCGCGATCACCGGCCCGAACGGTTCCGGGAAGTCGACGCTCCTCGCGGCACTCCTGGGACGGTTAACGCTCGACGCAGGGGAGTCCCACCTCGGCCCCGGCGTCGTCGTCGGCGAGGTCGACCAGGCGAGGGAGCTGTTCGAGGACGACGAACCACTCGTCGACGCGTTCCAGCGACAGGTGCCGGACTGGGCTCCCGAGCCGATCAGGACCTTGCTCGCGAAGTTCGGCCTGAAGTCGGACCACGTGGTGCGACCAGCCTCCACCCTGTCGCCGGGGGAGCGGACCCGGGCCGCGCTGGCGTTGCTCCAGGCCCGGGGAGTGAACCTGTTGGTGCTCGACGAACCGACCAACCACCTCGACGTACCCGCGATCGAACAGCTGGAGTCGGCGCTCGCCTCCTATCCCGGCACCCTGCTGCTCGTGACTCACGACCGCCGGATGCTCGCGGCCGTGCACACGACCCGCGAGCTCGTGGTCGAGGCCGGACAGGTGTCCGAGCGGTGATCCTCGAGCACGCGATCCTGCCCGTCCTGTCGGGCCAGGAGGACGAGTTCGAGAGGGCGTTCGGGCAGGCTCGATCGATCATCTCTTCGATGCCGGGCTTTCGCCGGCTCACCTTGCGCCGGTCGTTGGAGTCACCGAATCTCTACCTGCTGCTGGTCGAGTGGGACACCGTCGAGGACCACACGGTCGGG
The DNA here is from genome assembly GCA_030145945.1 of Nocardioides sp. GTDB lineage: Bacteria > Actinomycetota > Actinomycetes > Propionibacteriales > Nocardioidaceae > Nocardioides. The sequence continues at coordinate 6,953 of JASLDK010000135.1, read as the reverse complement.
TTCCGCGGTTCAGCGCAGTACGACGAGTGGCGCGCGCTGTTGCACCGCTTCTATGACCCTTTCCCGGTCGTCGAACACTATGTGGAGGTTGGGCTGTGACTGTTGAGGAGTCCGCTGAGGGGTTGCTCGTCGACCGGCAGCCGCTGCCTGACGGCATCCCCGAACGCCTGCTGTCCCAGCTGACGTTCGTCGCCGAGGCCGACAAGCTGAAGACCGTCCTGCGCGCCTCCCCACTGGCAGCGGCAGTGCGACGCGAGAACGACGCCGAACACTCGTGGCACCTGGCCCTGATGGTCATCCTGCTCGCGGAGTACGCAGACGAGCCGATCGACGTCGGCCACACGGTCAAGCTTGTGATCATCCATGACCTGATCGAGATCTACGCCGGCGACAGTCCCGTGTTCGTGCCCGGCGCGGCCGACGACCAGGCGGAGCGTGAGGCCGCCGCCGCGGATCAGTTGTTCGGTCTGCTGCCGTCGGACCAGGCTGCAGAAGTCCGGGCGTTGTGGGACGAGTTCGAGTCCGGCGCGACTCCGGAGGCCCGCTTCGGCAAGGCCATGGACCGGCTGGAGCCGATGCTCCTCAACTGGCTCAACGGTGGCGGCACCTGGGGGATGGCCGGCGCTTCCGAAGCGACGGTCCGGGCCCGGGAGGCAGGGGTCGTGGCATCGTCGACCTCGCTCGGTTCGGTGACGAGCAGACTGGTCGACGAAGGTCTGCGGCGCGGCTGGATCCGCCCGTGACACTGCGGATCGCGGCCGTGCAGATGGAGGCCGTGCCCGGGGAGATGTCCTCGAACCTCCATGCCGTCGTGGCGTGGGTACGCCGTGCGTCCGAGTCGGCCGCACGCCTGGTCGTCTTTCCGGAGACCGCGACCACCGGCTACGACCTCGACGTGTTCGCGTCGGGCCTTCCGTCGGGCGATGACCTCTCCTGGTTGGACCTTCTGCAGTCAGCGGTCGACGAGACAGGGGTCGTCGTCGTACTCAACACCGCACTGCGGACCGGTGGCACCGCGCGGCTGTCCCAGGTACTGCTGACGCCGAGCACTCGCGCGATGGAGGTCTACGCCAAGCAGCATCTGTATCCACTCGAGCGCGACCTGTTCGAGCCAGGGGAGTCGGGGACAACGATCACGGTCGACGGCGTCCAGGTCGCACTGTCGGTCTGCTACGACGCGAACTTCCCCGAACATGCCGCGGCGGCCGCACGGGACGGCGCGCTCGTCTATCTCAACAGCGGCGCCTACTTCCCGGGCGGTGCTCACCGGCGCGACCTCCACTACGCGAGCCGCGCCTTGGACAACGGCATGTACGTCGTCTTCAGCGGGCTGATCGGCCGACCCCACGACTTCATCGGCGGCACGGCCGCCTATGACCCGCTCGGCCAGACGATCGATCGGCTCGAGTCCGGTGACGGCATGGTGCTGGTGGACGTCGATCCGGCCGTGGTCGACGCCGCGCGCGAGAGCCAACAGATGTGGCGGGACCGGCGTATCGAACTGGGGGAGCGCGCCGTTCACGTCGTCTGACGTATGGGGCTACCACCCGCCTTGACATGTACCGAATCCGGTACATAGGTTTCGTGACATGAGTGCTGCAGTCGTCATCTCGGACCTGCTCGAGCATTCCGGCATGTCCAAGAAGGCTCTGTGCGACGCCGCCGGCATCAGTCGTTCATCGCTCGATGCCTACCTGAAAGGGGAGCGCGAGCCGTCGTTCGCTCAGGTCGAACGCCTGGGCGCAGCCGCGGGCCTGAAGGTCGACATCTCGTGGACGCCCGTCGAGCTGCAGCTCGATCCGTCATGGCTGATCCCGGACAACGACGACATGTCAGATCCACCGACGACGACCGCTGAGCGCGCAGCCCTTCTCGAACGGGTGATTCCGCTGGGAAGAGCGATGGCGCGCCGCCCCCGGCCGCCAGAGATGGAGTTTCCGCCTTTCAAGACCCTGGTGCAGCAATGAGATCCGACCCCTATCTGGTTCTCAACCGGGCGATCGACGTTCATCGCCGGTTGACGCACGCAGGCATCGAGAACGCCATCGGAGGAGCGCTCGCCCTGGCCTACAACGTCGATCGCCCGCGGACGACCGACGACATCGACCTCAACGTGTCACTGGCCGCCGATCACGCCCGGACGGTCCTCGAGCTGCTGCCAGATGACGTGCCTTGGGACTCGACAACCATCGACGCCATTCAGCGAAACGACCAGGTGCGAATCATGTGGCCCGTGCCGGACGAACAAGCACTGCCCTTGGACCTGTTCTTCCTTGCCGGCGAGCTGCATGAGGTCGTGCGCACGCGAACAATTGAGGTGCCCATGCTCGACGCGACCGTGAAGGTCCTGTCGGCGACCGACCTGACCATCTTCAAAGCGCTGTTCGACCGATCCAAGGACTGGCCCGACATCGACGCAATGCTGGGGGCCCACGACTCGACCGTCGACCTTGACGAAGCCATTCGCTGGGTCACCGAGGTCGTGGGCGAGAGCGACCGACGCACCATGCGGCTGAGGACCTTGCGCAGAGGCGCCTGACCGGGCCACTCCATTGGTGGACAATCCGCGTATCAAGTCAGGGCGTATTCGGCCAGCGGAGGAACGGGTCGAACCCGCCGGACGGTGATGCGGAGCAGCACGATCCGGCTGAGGACCTTGCGCAGAGGGGTCTGGGCGAGGCAGTACTTCATACTGAAAGATGACATAATGTCACTTATCGGCGCAAGGGATCGGACTTGCGGGCCGGCGGCGTCATTGGTCGTCTGCGAGCTCTACTCAAGAAGCAGCAGCAGCCGACACCCACTGGTTGAGGGCCGTGGAGCGCTAGGCGAGGTGACCATCGCATGCTCTACGAGATGACGAAGTCCGGGTCGTCGACGTGATCCGAATCGCTCACCGTGCCGACGCCTACCGCCCGCGGTGAACTCTGCCCAAAATAGCTGACATAACTGATGGCCGGCGAGGATACAGATCAAGACCTTGCCCTGACGACATGCGTCGGTGAGCCTCTTCGGAGACGGTCCTGCGACACACTCTCCCGTGTGGTGGACAGGTACGGGTCATGACCGAGTTGTCACGGGCTCCGACCCCGGAACATGTCTTCAGTGAGCTCTACCGGCGTGAATACGGCGACGTACTGCGCTTCATCCAGCGTCGTACCACCCATGGCGGAGCCGAGGATGCCGCCGCGGAAGCGTTCGTCGTCGCCTGGCGGCGGCTCGCGGACCTGCCACGCGGGGAGGACGCATCTCGTGCATGGCTGTTCGGCATCGCACGACATGTGCTGCTGAACGAACGCCGGGGAGTCCAGCGCCAGCAGGCACTGGGCGTTCGGATCGCGGATCACGAATCGATCCGCCAGCCCAGCACCGACGGCGACGCCGTGGGGCTGATGGCGGACCTGCAACGGGTCTGGCCACGGCTCTCGGCCGTGCACCAGGAGGCGCTGGCGCTCACGGTCTTCGAGGACCTCGACGCCCCGGCTGCCGCGCAAGTGCTCGGCATCTCCCCCGTCGCCTATCGACTTCGTCTCAGCCGAGCGCGACGCGCACTGCGGCTTCACCTCCACCTTCATCCCGAATCGGCGTCCCGGCCGATCACCACGCCTGGAAGGACGGCCAGCTCATGACCACCATCGAACATGCTCTTCGCCGGCTCGACATCGCAGATCCCGCCGCCGACGCCACCTCGCTCCGCGCCCAGGCGGACCTCGATCGGATCCTGCGCACCGCTCCGGACCAGGTTCCAGCCGCCCCGCGTCAACCCGGACGCCGTACGACGACCCGGCTGGTCGTCGGCGCCGCGAGTGTGGCCGCCGCGGCTGGCGCCGTGTTCGTCGCTGTTCCGGCAGTGACCGGCGGCGATGCCGCCTATGCCACCTGGACGCCCACTCCCACCGGACTCTCCGCGGCCGACGCGGCCAAGGCAGCCGACCAGTGCCGCGAACAGCAGATCGATGGCGGTGGCGCTGACTACGCAACCGAGCTCCGAGCAGCCAGCCCGGCGGTCGCTGAACGGAGAGGCGACTGGACGACCGTCATCCTCGCCAGCACGGAAGGTTATGGCGCGATGTGCGTGACCGATGACTCCGCCCATCTGTTCCGCAACATGTTCGGCTCGGTCTGGACACCGGATGCCGCAGTGCAGGCAGGCCCCCGCGAGATCAACATCAGCGATCTCGGTTGGGGAACCACCGGTGCCGGCGACCTGTCCTTGGCTGCCGGCGTTGCGGGGGCCGACGTCAAGGGCGTCAGCTTCCACAGCGCCGCCAAGGGTGAAGTGGTCGCGACAGTGTCGGGAGGTCACTTCGCCCTCTGGTTCCCGGGCAAGGAACTCGCGAATGCGTCCCGCGACGGAATCGTGCTGACGCTCACCTATGCGGACGGACAGACTGCGCAGGTGCGGGCCTGGCTCGGTCGCGCGACCCAGGCGCCGGCGGAAGCAGGGGCGCGGGCCAACCCAGTCCCTTGATCCCCCGTTCGGCTCAGAGCGTCAGGACGGCCTCGCGGCATTCGACCGCGAGGCCGTCCTCGTTGGCTGTGCCAGGCCACGGCTCCGCCGCCGCTACTCCCCCTGCGGGGAGAAAGTCCGACAAGCGATCAATGCTGACGTGGAACCTCATCGTCGACTCAACAACTACAGCCGTTCCGCGTCGCCGATGTCAGCGGCCATCACGATGTCGCCCTCCCCCAGATCCGCCCACCGCGGACCGGCTGCGGCAACCGACTCGAAGCCGTGACGGGCGTAGAGATCGATGGCGTGCTGATTGTTCGCCACGACCTCGAGCTCCACACGCTGTGCGCCTTCGGCCCGCGCCCAGGAGAGCACGGCGAGAACCAGTTCGTCAGCCAGACCGCTCCCCCGCTGCTGCGGTGCAACCCACACGCCGGTCAGCTCCACGGTGCGGGGTGAGGAGGTGCGCACACCGCACGCAAGCCCGGCAGCGTCGTCGTCCACGAAACCCGCGAACCAGGCGTTGTCCGTCAACCGGGCACGCCACGCGTCCGGGCCGAGGCCGCGCTCGCGGGCGACCGTCGACCCGAAGACCTCGGGTACGTCGGTCAGCGCTGCGACTCTGAGGTCCAACGCCACGCTCCATTCCGCGACATCGAGGCGGCGGACCTGCCGTGATGCAAGATCGGCCAGGTGTCCAGTCTCGGGATCGACGTTGCTCATGAACTCACGGATCTGTTCAGTCATCTCAGCTTCGGACCGCGCCACACCGGGATGTGAGGGCATGGACGCGAAGCCGTATCCCTCGGCGATGCCGGTCAGCCAGTGGAAGCTGTGCTGCCCGCGTTCGTCGACCGTGACCTCCCAGGTCTCTCCATCGACGTGGAGCGTGCGGCTCCGATCGGTGTCTGCCATGACGACAGGCTGGCACATGTCCGCTGGCTCAGGTGTGCGACGTTTGGTGGCAACCGATCTCACGGCATCGCCGATCTCCTGGAGCTGACATGTCCGACCCGGTCACCCACGATCTCCTCGCCGCCTTCGAAGGTGTGCGGCAGCGACTGTTCGTTCGCCTCGAGGGCCTGACCGACGGCGAATACCTGTGGGAGCCTGCCGACGACAGTCTCAACATCCGACCCGGCACGGACGCCACCTACCGCGTCGATGCCCTCTTCCCGGTGTCGGTCCCGGGGGTGCCGGACCCCGTGACGACCCTTGCCTGGCGCCTCATGCACATCGGCTCCGGCTGCCTGCGCGGCTATGTGATCCACTTCTTCGAGGATGTACCGGCCTACGGCGACCGCCTCGCGTGGCCAGGCACCGCGAAGGAGGGGGTCCGAGCCCTCGCCGAGGACTGGGAGCGCTTCGTCTCCCGTATCGCGTCCCTCGGCGACACACGCCTGCTCGCACCGATGGGCCTCGGGCCCAGCGGCTGGGCTGATGAGAGCTACCTGAAGCTCGCGCTGCACGCCCTCGACGAGGTCGCACATCACGGTGGAGAGATCGGGCTGTTGCGCGATCTCTACCTGCGCAGAGCGGACCGCCGCTAGGGTCAACGGCATGGAGACGGTGGGGTTCGACGTCGACGGCGGCACCCTGCACGGGCTGCGGTGGGGCAACGGTGAGCACGTCGCGCTCGCGGTGCACGGCATCACCGCCAATGCGATGTCGTGGCAGGCCGTCGGACTCGCTTTGCCCGAGGACTGGAGCCTGGTCGCGATCGACCTGCGCGGTCGCGGTCGCTCCCGTGCGCTGCCCGAGCCCTACGACGCCGAACAGCACAGTCGGGACATCCGTGCCGCGGTCGAGGCGACCGGAGCGCGCGTTCTGGCGGGGCACTCGTTGGGTGCCTACCTCGCCGTCGGCGCCAACCATCTCTCCCCCGGCCTGGTCGATCGCCTCGTCCTGGTCGACGGCGGTCTGCCTCTCCCCGTCCCGGCGGACGTCGACCCCGACGAGTTGCTTGCGCTCACCCTCGGGCCGGCACTCGAACGCCTGCGACAGGTCTGGCCCGACGAGGATGCGTACGTCGAGTTCTTCCGCGCCCATCCTGCGATGGGCCCCTACTGGGTTCCCGGCGTCGAGGCCTACGCACGCTATGACGCCCTTGCAGTCGACGGCGGCGTCACTGCCCGGGCCGTCGAAGAGGCCGTGCGGGTGTCAGGACGCGAACTGCTCACTCGGGGAGATGAGATCGCGGACGCCATCGCAGGCCTCGACATCCCAGCCGACCTGATCGTGGCCGAGCGCGGCATGTTCGACCAGCCCGGTGGCCTGATGCCCAACGCGCTGATCGACCAGGCGGTCGCGAGCCAACCGGCGCTGCGCCTGCAACGGTTGGCGGACACCAATCACTACACGGTCCTGTTCGGCGACGAGGCCGCGAGGGCCGTCGCCGCCGCGATCGTCGGCTGACGGCCGGGCGGGCGACGTTCAGCGACCGCCGCCGACGTCGAGCATCGCTCCGGTGGTGTACGACGCCTGGTCGCCGAGTAGCCAG
>JASLDK010000113.1 GCA_030145945.1 Nocardioides sp. | reverse complement strand
CAGCATCGGGCCGACGTGTCGATCTTGATCGCACAGGCTTGATAGGCACCAACGTCGATCGACGCCCAGTCACTCTGGCCGAGCAGGTGCAGGTCGGCGCCGCCCGCACCGGACGCGGAACCGAGCTGGCCGTCGGCGTTGACGCCCCAGCAGGCCGCGGAGTGATCGGTCCGCACGCCGCAGGTGAAGCCCGCGCCGGCGGACACCTGCAGCCAGCCGCGGTCCGTGTTCAGGCCGACCGGCTGGTGGGTGCTGTCCGGCATCGTGACACCCAGCTCGCCGTGACTGCCGTCGCCCCAGTAGGCGGCGGTGTGGTCCAGGCGTACGCCGCACACGTGCACCCAGCCGACGGACAGCGCGGACCAGACGGCACCGCCGGGCAGCTGGACGGGATCCGGGTTGGGCGTCGTGGTCTGATAGTTCGTAGCCGTGGCCAGCTCGCCGAAGTCGTTCCAGCCCCAGCACCAGCCGGTATGGTCCACCCGCACTCCGCAGGTGTCGTTGACCCCCGCCGAGATGGAATCCCACACGGCTCCGCCGGGCACCTGGGTCGCGGTCGGCACGACGCCCTGATAGCTCGCATGGGTGTGGGTGCCGACCTGGCCGTAGCTGTTGCTGCCCCAGCACCACGCGGTGTGGTCGGCCTTGACCGCGCAGGCGTGCTCGCCCCCGACGCTGAGGGCCCGGATGCCGCCGTTCTGCGGGGTGGCGCCGGTCTGCAGCTGGCAGGTGATCGTGACGGTCCGTCGCTTGCTCACCTTGACCTTGACCTTGATCCTCGTCTTGTGGGCCAGGCAGCCAGGGATGGGCGGGACGGTGATCCTGTAGGCGCCGGCCGGCGCCTTCTTGAAGAGCTTGTCCGGATACGTGATCCGTTTCTGGTAGCCGTCCGGGCCCTTGACCTTGATCGGCGGGATCCTCGTGCCCGGGGGTACGCCGACCACGCTGACCTGCAGCCCGTGCGGAGCTCCGCTCCCGTGTGACATCGCGCCCGCGGCGGCCGACGTACCCGTGATCGCCAGAATGCCGGCGACCAGTGCGACGAACAGTTGTCTCTTCGCGCTCACGAACACTCCTCTCTGCGGCTCAACTCGCGGGGGCGAGCCAGGCGTCGCTCATGTGGGGCAGCACGTAGGTCTGCAGGTCGTGGTCGGTGTTGGCGTCGTAGTGGGCGCCGGGAACGGCGATGAACGTGACGGGGAAGCCGGCGTTGGTCATCGCCTGGATCTCCGAGTTCACGTGGGCGAGCGGGTAGGCCTCGTCGGAGATGTGGGCGAGGTGGACGAGGTGGAACTTCCATGCCGCGGCAGCCAGCGACTGGGCCTGGGTGGATCCGGTGTCCTGGAAGGGCGAGGTGTTCATCGCCAGCAGTCCGGCGAATGACTTCGCGTTGTAGAACGCGGTCCGGTAGGCCAGATCGCCGCCCGAGGAGTAGCCGGCGATCACGACCTGCCGCGGGTCGATGTTGAAGTGCGAGATCGCGTCCGCGCGGGCAGCGAGCACTCGACTGGGTCCGGAGTTCATGTCCCAGCAGCCGCCCTCGGCGCCGTCCGGTGCGATGGCGATGTAGCGCTGGTCGTCGTAGACGTCGGCGACCGTCCAGATGTCGTCCTGGTTGTTGCCCCCGCAGCCGTGCAGCCAGATCAGCAGCTTCCACGGCGTCCCGCCGGCCTGGTAGTCGGCCGGGATGTAGGCCCAGTAGGTGCCGGCGGAGTCGTTGATCGGGAAGCTCGTCGCGGCCGTGTAAGGGATCGGGTTGCACCCGGGGGTGCCGCAGGCAGCGCCGATGCTCGAAGTGCCGACGCTCGCCGTGCCGAGCTGCGCGCAGTTGTTGTCCTCCCGCTTCTCCTTCACCCGGCCGGAAGCATCGGCGCACACGGTGAGCGGGTAGTTCCCCGGCGGCAGCGCACCCAGCGGAACATCCACACGCGCCTGGCGCGCCTTGCCCGCCCACATCATCTTCAGGCGATAGCTGCCGAGTGCCCGCGGTGCGCCACCGACGACGACGCTGACCTGCGCCGTCGTACGACGGACGAAGCCGCGTCTGTTCTTGACCTTGAACGACCCGACGACGTGTCCGCCGGACAAGGTCAGCGACCCTGACTTCACGACCAGGTCGGCCTTCGGTGCGGCCACTGCAGGCGTCGAGATCCCCGTCAGGGCGAGCGCAAGCACAGTCGCGCCGACAGCAACGGACAGCTTCATCGTCGTACCTTCCTCGTCTCCGAGATCCCGGTCGAAGCATGGCGAGGACCCGTTCGGGAAACCTTCGGGAACTCTTCGGGCACTCGAACCGGGGCCGAACCCGACCTTGTCCCCGTCCGACGACGCACGAAGCCCGTGCCGAGGAATCTCGACACGGGCTCCGATGCGTGACCCGGCATCACGCCGGGGCGGAACTACTGGTCAGATCAGACGATCTGCTTGCGACGGGTGGCGATCAGGCCGGCGCCGGCGAGCACCAGACCCACACCGAACGGCAGCAGCCATCCGGCCGGGCCACCGGTGTTCGGCAGACCGGACTGGGCGGACTCGATGTCGCCGTCGTCCTTCTTGCCGCCCTTGTCCTCCACCGCTGCGTCCACGCCACAGCTGATGCCCGTGACCGTCGAGGCGACCTCGGTGTCCCCGGCGGAGCGGACGACCTCATAGGTGATGCCACCGTCGACGTAGACGAACGGGTAGGTGCCCTTGAAGCCCTTGGCGATCAGATCGGCGATGTTGACGATGTTGATCGTTCCCGGGACCGCGGACGCGCTGGGCGCCACCGGGGTGGCACACACGACGGCACGGGTCGGGCTGACGGTGCAGGCGACGTTGGAGTCCACCGGCTTGGTGTCCGGGTAGGTGTACGTCGTCTTGTCACCCTCGAACCGGTTGGTACCGGTGGCCGTGAGGACGATCACGCCGTCCTTCAGCTCGACGGTGAACTTGTCCGTTGCCGTGGGCAGCTTCCAGCTGGCGTTGTTCGGACCACACGGGTCCTCCGCGGAAAGCGTCGGCGGAACGATGCAGGCGACGCCGCTGTCCGTGCCGAGATGGACCTGGGCGGTCTTCTGGTAGACCAGATCGCCCTCCTCGTTCTCGACCAGACCGAACGCGTTGTTGCCGGTCGCGGTGAAGGTGATCGTCTTGCCGTCCTGGGACGTCTGGGCGGTCCACGTGCCGTCCGAGGCAGGCAGCGGCCCGAAGGCGATGTTGCTGGTCACTCCCGCCGGGTTGCACGGGTCGACCTGCGGCACCGTCGGCACCGCGATCTGCTGCGGGCACAGCTTCAGCAGGTCGCTGTAGTCCGCCGGGTTGTCACCCTTGTCGGCCCAGCCGACGACGATCGAGCCGTGGGCGTCGTCGAAGTCCGTCGGGAAGGTTCCGTTGTAGTCGGTGGCGTTGACGCTGACGATCACGATGTGGTGGGAGAACCCCGGCGGCGTCGACACGTTCTTGCAGACGACGACCTTCTTCGTGCACGCGTCACCGCTGTCGGCCGGGTCCGGCTTGGTCGCGACGACGATCGTGCCGAGGCCGTTGGGGAACACCGTGTTGGGGTTGGTCACCGTAGCGGTGTAGTTGCCCTGCTGGTCGGGACCGGTGATCGTGTAGTCCGCGGTCGCGAGCGGCGGCAGCCAGGTTGCATTGTTCGGACCACAGGGGTCGTCGAGCCGGGGCTCGGGTGCCGCGATCGGGGTCTTGTCGGTGCACGGAACGTTCGATTCGGTCGGCACTCCCAAGGAGATGACCGTCGTCGGCGGGACGCTGAGCGGAGCGAACCAGTAGCCCGGGTTGGCCGTGATCTTGACCGAACCGTCGGGGTTGGTGGTGACCGTGTAGAACTCCGAGAGCGGAACCGACCACTTGGCGTTGCTCGGACCACAGGGGTCCACGAGCGTCGCCTTGGGACGCGGCATGAGCGTCGGGCAGACCGAGTCCGGCACCTGGCCCGGCTTCTCGTCCGCGTTCAGGAAACGCAGCACAACCGAGTTCTGGGCGTCGGCGAACGCCCAGTTGGGGAAGCCGTCCGCCGGCGTCCAGTCCTTCAGGGAGTTGACCGACGGCACGATGACGTGGTGCGAGTAGCCACCCGGGGTGCTGACGTACTTGCAGACCACGACCTTCTTGTCGTTGACCTCGACGTCGGCGGCAGCGGCCTTCGCGGAGGCATCTGCCTTGATGGCCTGGGCCAGTGGAGTGCTCGCAGCCGGGCTGGCCTGGACGGGCTCAGCGGCGGCCTTGTCACCGCTCGTGCCTGCGGCCTTGTCACCCGCGGCAGGGGCCGAGGCGTCAGCCGTCGCGCTCGGCGACTCCGACTTCGGCGACTCCGACTTCGGTGCCTCCGACTTCGGGGCATCAGCGGCCGGGCTCGGCGCTTCGGCCTTCGGCTCCGGCGCCTTGGTCTCGTCGGCCGGCCCCGCCGGGGCCGGGCTCGGGTCGGCGGCCTGCGTGGCGCTCGACGTACCGTCCTGGGCAGAACCCGGGTCGTCGGCGAAGGCCGGGCCGTTCAGTCCGGTCAGCGCGGTGCTGACCAGGAGAACCGCCGGAAGAGTGAGTGCGAACCTGTGGCGCCGACCAAGGCGGCGCGGTGAACTGGACATGCGAATCCCTCACGCGTCGCGCCGAGGGGGTCGCGACTGCGGCAAATCAATGGTGCAGATGGTCATGGGACCAGGTCGGGAGACGACCCGCAGCCACGCCCCACCGTGAACCTCGGTTCGATCCCCCCACCGCTGATCCGTCGAACGTCCCGAGGTGGACGGCGTGATCAGAACCCGAGAAGAGTACGTCCGGACAACGAGGTCCCAGGACCAAAGTCGCGGGTTTCTGAGGGATTCGCCGAAGATTTAACCTTTATGGGTGAGCGCTACCACATGACTCACCGGATTCGCCGCTCAGGCCGGTTGCGTCGCGATCGCGACGGCAGCGCCGTATCCCTCCGGCACGACGACGTCCCGGACCCGCCAGGCACCCAGCTGCCGACCGGGAGCGTCATCGGTGCCGAGGTAGTCAAGATGCGGGTCACGACCGAGGCCGATGCCGATGCCCTTGAGGTAGGCCTCCGTCCGCGACCAGGCCCGGGTGAAGCGGACCGAGGCCCGGCCACCGTCCAGCACCCCTCGCGCGGCGGCCTCGATCTCCTCGTGCTCGCGCGGGTGGAGCAGCTTGGCGATGGCGACGGGATCATCCGGATGCCGCTCGACGTCGACTCCGACCGCACCACCGCCGGCGCCGGTGACCGCGATCAGCACCTGCCCGGGGGTGTGGCTGAGCGAGAACTCGACATCCACGCCCTCGGCACGCGGGCGACCGTGGGGCTCCCCGCACCCCGGACACGCGTGGCGTCCCCAGACCACCTTCTCGGGCGGAGTCTCGGTGGCGCCGCCGACCACCAACCGGGCGGCCGCATGGGCGATCTCATAGGCGCGGCGCAGCTCGGCTCGGACGTACGACGACGCCTGCTGGTGCTCGGACTCGTCGAGCCACTCGCGAGCCAGCTCGAGCTCGGCGTCGCGAACCGTCTCGGTCGGCACGCGCCAGACCTGGAGATCGGCGGCGATCGGGATCGAGGTGTTGAGCAGCGTCTCGAGAAGGACCGGCGTGACAGGTTCGGTCGTCGGGTCCGGGAGTGCCTGTGCGGCGTCGCGAGTCATCGCAGTCGACCCTAACAAGGCGTGGTGAACCTTCGTCAGGCTTCGGCGGAATCGCCTCCTCTGCCACCTCGATCACCGTTGTCCTCGGCGCGGGCCCGGTCGCGGGCTGCCTTGCCGATCGCCGCCTCGACGACCGAGTTCATCCGGGAGCCGTTGGGCCAGCCGTCGTAGTGGCACGCGAGGATGACGAGCTCGCGCAACGCCTCCTCGTCGAGCTCCCCGTTGGCCAGGGCCGCGGGGATCTGGATGCCGAGGACGTCGTTGGCGCGTTGCCCGACCAGCATCCCGATCAGGAACAACCGTCGATCGCGAGTGCTGAGGCCGGGGCGCTGCCAGATGTCCGCGAACAGGTGGTCGGCGGTGTAGCGGAAGAAGTCGCCGTCGCCATCAGTCATGTCGAAGCCGTAGACCTCCTCCATCTTCTCCAGGCCGCGGCGGCGGGTCTCGGGGAGATCGTCGAACTTGCCCATCAGCTCTCTCCTGCAGTGGTGCGGTTGTCGTCCTCTTGGGCCACGGACCTCAGCCCCAGGCCGGGCCCGAGGCGGTCGATGGCCAGCTCAGCCAGGGGTACGTCGACCCCGAGCTCGTGCGCGAGTTCGATCGCGAACCCGAGGTCCTTGGTGCCCAGGCTCGTCACGTTGGCGAAGACGCCGTGCCAGAAGTCGTCCTCGGCGAGCGGGGCCGTCGTGTCGCGGTACATGATCGCGCCTGGCCCGCCGGTGATCGCGTCCGTGTGGCGTACGACGTCACCGAGGTCGATCAGGCTCAGGCCCGCCGCCTCAGCGAGCCGTTGCGCCTCCGTGGCTGCCGTGAACGCGATGAAGTGCATCATGTTGCGCGCCAGCTTGAACCTGGTGCCGGCGCCGATCGGCCCGGCGTGGACGACCTTGTTGCCCAGTGCGTCGAGCACCGGGCGCGCCGCCTCGAAGCCGTCGTCGGTGCCGCCGACCATGAGCGCGAGTCGTCCGTCGCTGGCACCCATCGCACCTCCGGAGACCGGCGCGTCGAGCACGCGCACACCGTGTCCGCCGGCGGTCCTTGCGAGAGCGGCGGGGGTGTGCGGCGCGACGGTCGAGTGGATCAGCACCGTGAGGCCTTCCCTCGCTGCGCCGAGGGTTTCGCCGACCACCTCGCGCACCTGATCGTCGTCGCGCACCATCACGCAGAGCACGTCCACCTGACCGGCGAGACCTGCGACGCTGGTTGCGGCGCTCGCGCCTGCCGCGACCAGCTCGGCGACGGGATCCGGCGCCACGTCGTACGCGTGGAGCTCGATGCCGTCCGCTGCCGCGAGGCGCAACGCCATCGGCTTGCCGATGTTGCCGAGCCCGACGAACCCGACCTTCGTGCCAGTCATGGCTGTTTCCCTTCCTGGTGCCGTTCTAGAGCCGGAACGTCTGGCCGCCGTCGACCGCCAGGATCTGGCCGGTCACCCAGGACGCCTCGTCGGAGAGCAGGAACAGCAGGGCGCCGACCATGTCGTCGACCGAGCCCATCCGCTTGATCGCGAGACTGTTGCGGACGATGTCCTTGGCCGCATCGCCCGCCTGGGTGCGGGTCGCCTCGGTGTCGGTCGGACCCGGCGCGATCGCATTGACGCGGATCCGCTGGCCGCCGAGCTCGTGGGCCAGCTGCTGGGTGAGGCTGTTGATCCCGGCCTTGGCGAGGCCGTAGAAGCCGGAGTAGAGGTAGGCCGCCGTACTGGACTGGTTGACGATCGATCCCCCGCCCCGCTTCGCGATCTCGGGGTAGAGGGCGCGGGTCATCACGAGGGCACCGTCGAGGTTCACGCTCATGAACTTCTTGTAGTAGTCCCAGTCGACGCTGATCAGCAGGTTGAACTCCATCGCGCCATAGATCGCGGCATTGTTGACCAGGTGGTCGATCCCGCCGAACTCCTCGACGGTCCTCCGGACGAGCGCCTCGGCCGACTCGGCGTCGGAGACGTCGCAGGAGACGAAGATCGCGCGACCGCTCGCTCCGTCGACCGCCTCGGCCGACTCGGCATTGATCGATGCCGCGACCTGCTCCCCCGCCTCCGCGTTGAGGTCGGCCACGACGACCGCCGCCCCCTCCTTCGCCAGGGCTCGCGCGTAGGCCTCACCGATCCCTTGGGCCGCACCCGTCACCACGACGACCTTGTTCTCGAACCTCATCCGATCCTCCATCCATCCGCGAGTAGTGACTTGTGACCGCCGAGTCATGACTTGTGACGCCCGAGTGGTGAGTTGTGCCGCGCGGCTGAGTCATTCGGTACGACTCGCGCGTCAGAAGTCACGACTCGGGCGTCAGAAGTCACTATTCGCGGGTCATGCTGGCTCCGCGATCGTCTTCGTCTCCAGGTATTCCTCGAACCCGGCGACGCCCATCTCCCGGCCGATGCCGGACTGTTTGTAGCCGCCGAACGGGGCGTCCGGGCTGAACCAGACGCCGCCGTTGACGGCGAGGGTGCCGGTGCGGATCCGCGTCGCCACTGACTTCGCGCGGTCCAGGGATCCGGAGTCGACCGAACCCGAGAGGCCGTACGCCGAGTCGTTGGCGATCCGCACGGCGTCGTCATCGCCGTCGTGGGGGATGACGACGAGCACCGGGCCGAAGATCTCCTCCTGCGCGAGCCGGCTGGAGTTGTCGAGGCCGGCGACGACGGTCGGCTGGATCCAGAAGCCGTCCTGCTCGATGATCGCGCCGCCGGTGGCGAACGTGCCGCCCTCCTGCTTCGCGATGTCGAAGTACGCCGCCACGCGGTCGCGCTGCACCGCGGAGATCACCGGGCCACAGATCGCACCCGGGTCCTGCGGATCACGCGCGCCGATGGACTCCATCGTCTGCGCCGCGACAACGACCGCCTCGTCGTACCGATCCCTCGGGACGATCAGCCGCGTGGTGATGGCGCACCCCTGACCGGCGTGGATGCAGGCGGCGAACGCCGTACCTCCCGCAACCGCCGCAACGTCCGCGTCGTCGAGGGCGATCGCAGCCGACTTGCCGCCGAGCTCGAGGAAGACCTTCTTCAGGGTGGGCGCTGCCGCGGCCATGATCGCCCTGCCCACCGCGGTGGAGCCGGTGAAGGACACCATGTCGATCCGCGGGTCCGTCGACAGCACGGAGGCGACCTCGTTGGAGTGTGGCGTGACCACGTTGAAGACGCCCGGCGGAATGTCGGTGTGCTCGGCGACCAGGCGGCCGAGCTCGGCGGCCACCCACGGGGTGTCGGGTGCCGGCTTGAGCACGACCGTGCAGCCCGCCGCCAGCGCCGGGCCGACCTTGGCGAGGTTGATCTGGGTGGGCACGTTCCACGGCGTGATCGCGGCGACCACGCCGATCGGCTCACGATGCACCGAGCGGCGCGACGGGATCCCCATCGGCGCGGCGACTCCCAAGTCCGTCTCGAAGGAGTAGGTCTCCAGCAGGTCGGTGACCCACTTCAGCCCGTCGACCGGCACGTCGAAGCCGGCGGCGCCCATCATGAACCCCGGCATGCCGACCTCGGCGGTCGTCAACGCCCGGAAGGCATCGGCGTTGTCGAGCAGCGCGGCGTGGAGCTGGCGCAGGCAGCGGACTCTCAGGTCGACGTCGGTCGACCAGGTCGTCTCGTCGAAGGCGCGCCGGGCAGCTGCGATCGCCGCGTCCACGTCGTCCGGCGTACCGTCCGGCGCGACCCCGATCTCCCGCCCTGTCGCGGGATTCAGGATCGGATAGGTCTCCCCCGAGGACGCGGCAACCAGCTTGCCGTCGATGAGTTGCTGCGCGGCGGGAGGCAGGGTGCTCACTGCGCGACCTCCGGGCCGGAGGCCTGGATGACGTAGTCGCCACGCTCGACCGGCGGCGGCCACAACGTCGACGGCATCTCGTCGTAGTGGTAGTGCCCGGGCACCCCGTGGCCGGTGACCTCGAGCCGCTTCATCAAGGTGTCCGGCGCCTTGCCGGACTTGAGGATCTCCACGAACGTGTGGCCGGTGGAGGGCAGGTCGAACCAGTCGCGCTGCCAGTCGATCTTGATCTTCCCCGCGTCAGGGCCGTCGGCGACGCGCTTGAGACCGAACCACGAACCGCCGATGCCGAGAATCTCGAACTCCTTGCCGGTCCGGTCGTCGACGATCCCGGCGCGCTGCTTCCAGAAGCCCAGCACCATGGACTTCTGCTCGTCGATCATCGTGCAGACATAGTCGTAGTGCCAGCCGTCGAGGCCGTCCATCTCGATGCCGATCGCCCAGTCCCGGATCTGGTCGCGCCCGACCGCCATGAAGTGCTCGTCGGGGTGATACATCCAGCCGTAGGTGGCGTCCTCGGCGAACCACTCGGCCATCGGCCGCCAGTCGCCCGCGGCCTCGACCTCCCGGTTGATCTGCAGCCAGGACTCCCAGAACTCCTCGATCTCAGCTCTGCTCAGGCCGTCGGTAGGGGTAGGCGAAACCATGTCAGTCCTCCTCGATCGAAAGGGCGAAGGCGGGGCAGTACTTCACGGCGGTCCGTACGTCGGGCCGCAGCGACTCGTGGGGGCTTTCATCGAGTACGACGACCACGTCGGCGTCCCGGTCGAACCCGAAGACCGTGGGGGCCTCGGCCTGGCAGAGCTGGTGACCCTGGCAGATGTCGGTGTCAGCGGTGACCCTCATCGCGGCTCCCCTCGCTCTCGGCGGCGGTAGCGGACCCGAGCCGGTTGGGCGAGCTGGATGACCATCTTGGTGACGTCGTCGCGGTAGGAGTCGAGCTCCTGGACTGGTTCGAAGGTGAAGTCCCGGAGCAGCACGGAGAAGATCGCCTTCATCTGCATCATCGCGAACGCATTGCCCACGCAGCGGTGCTTTCCCGCCCCGAACGGGATCCACGTCCAGCGGTTGTGCAGGTCCTCCTGGCGCGGGTCGACGTACCGCCCCGGATCGAAGGTGTCGGCCTTCGGGAAGTCCGCCTCGATCCGGTTGGAGACTCGTGGCGAGGCGGCCAGGACAGTCCCCGCGGGGATGGTCCGGCCGAGCAGGTCGAAGTCCTCCTGCACGAGCCGCATCAGGATCACCAGCGGCGGATGCAGGCGCAGGGTCTCCTTGAGAGCGGCTTCGAGGACGGGGATCGAGCGCAGCGCCTGGAAGGACACCTCCGGCGCCGCCCCCGACTCGTCGGGGGCATAGAGCGCGTCGAGTTCCTCGACGACGGACGCCATGACAGCTGGGTTTCGGAGCAGCTCGATCATCGCCCACGACGCCGTGCCCGAGGAGGTGTGGTGGCCGGCGAACATCATCGAGATGAAGATGCCCGTGACCATCTCAGCGTCGTAGCCGACCGCGATCAGGACGTCGAGCAGATCCCTGTCCTGCTTGGGGATCTCTCCGCCCAGCGCCTCGGCCCGCGCCACCCGCGCGGCGATGATCACCTGCACCTTGGCGACCAGCTCCTCCCGGGCCTGGTCGCGGATCCGGAAGTTCTCGATGTCGGCGTAGGGGTCGACGTACGCGATGGCGTCGGTGCCGTGCTCGAGGCGGTGATAGATCTCGGCGAATGATCCGTCGAGCCGGTCGCGGAACGGCTTGCCGATCAGACACGACGAGGTGGTGTAGATGGTGAGCTCGGCGAAGAAGTCGAGCAGGTCGATCTCGCCCTCGTCGCCCCAGTCGGCGACCATTCGGCGGATCTCCGCCTCGATGGTCTGGGCGTGCCCCCGCATCATGTCGCCGCGCAGGGCCTGGTTCTTGAGCATCTGCTGACGTTCCTCGGGCGAGGCGTCGAAGACGACGCCCTTGCCGAAGATGGGCGTCATGAAGGGGTACGCCGCGGCCTGGTCGAGCACGTTCTCCGGCGCCCGGAAGAAGGCCTCGTTGGCCTCGGCGCCGGTGACGAGCACGACCTGCTTGTCGGCCAGCCGGAACCGTCCGATGTCGCCGCACTCCTCGCGCACACGGTGGAAGAGCGTGATCGGGTCGACCCGCATCTCGGGCAGATGACCAGTCCCCTTGATGATCGCGGGGACGTCGGGGTCCTGGTCGTCGAGAACGGTGGAGACCTCGGGGATGTCGCGCAGGCTCATGGCTTCGCCTCCTTCTCGACGGGGGCTTCGGGGTTCACGTCGACCGGGCTGATGTGCACGCCCCGCGGAGCGCTCACGACCGTCGTGATCGCCTCGGCGATCGCGGTCGCCTTGAGGAAGTGGGAGTGCCGGGCATGACCCCACTTGACCCACTCGGTGAGGACCTTCGCGCCGGCGTCGGCGTCCCAGTCCGATCCCATCTCCGACCAGGTCGGCCCGGGCCGCACGACCGAGGCGCGGACGCCGGAGCCTTCCAGCTCCATCTGCAACGCCTCGACCAGCCCCTCCAGGCCGGACTTCGTCGCGCTGTAGCCGCGCATGAACGGGCGCGCCCGCAGCGCGGTGTCGGAGGAGACGAAGACCAGGTCGCCGCGCTGCCGCTCGATCATCCCGGCGCCGAAGGCCCGGACCAGCCGGTGGGCGCCGAGCACGTTGACGTCGAACTCGGCCGCGAGCTGGTCGGTCGTCGCGTCGACGATCGTGCCGGGGGCCAGCAGACCGGCGTTGCTGACCACGACCTCGATGTCGCCGAGCGCGGCCGACGCCGCGGCAGCGAACTTCTCGACCGACTCGGTGGATCCGACGTCCAGCGCATGCACGAAGGCCTCGCCACCGGCTTCCCGGATCGTCGCGGCCAATTCTTCGAGCCGGTCGACGCGACGGGCACCGAGCCCGACCGGGAACCCCGCCGCAGCAAGGGATCTGGCCGTCTCAGCCCCGATCCCGGAGGAGGCGCCGGCGATCACGGCGGGCCGTCGGTCGGGGTGGACGGGCTTTCGGGATGCAGGCATCAGTCCACCTTCCGTGGGGTGAGCATGAGGGGAAGCGAGGCGAAGCCCCGCACGCTGGTGGAGTGCACCCGGACCGCTCGGTCGGCATGCACCTCGAAGTCCGCGACCCGTCGCACGAGCTCCTCGAGGACCACGCGTGCCTCGAGCCGGGCCAGGTTGGCGCCGAGGCAGAAGTGCCGGCCGGTGCCGAAGCTCAGGATCTGCGACAGTTCAGCCCTCTCCCGGCCGATGTCGAAGACGGTCGGATCGGTGAACACGCGCTCGTCACGGTTGGCGCTGCCCAGCAGCACGAGCGCCTTCGAGCCGGCGGGGATCGGCACGCCGCCGACCTCGACGTCCTGGGTCACGTAGCGCGCCAGCATCTGGCTGGACGTGTCGTGGCGCAGGGTCTCCTCGATCCAGGCCGGCACCAGGTCAGGGTCGGCGAGCACCCGTGACTTCTGGGTGGGATCGGCCGAGAGATGGAAGAGCGCGTTGCCGAGCAGCTTGGTGGTGGTCTCGTTGCCCGCCACCACCATGAGGAACAGGAAGGCCATGATCTCGCCGTCGGTGAGCCGGTCTCCGTCCAGCTCGGCGGCCACCAGGGCCGAGGTGAGGTCGTCCGTCGGCGTACGACGGCGCTGCGCGACCATCTCGCCGTAGTACTCGAAGAGTGCGAAGGACGCCTCCATGCCGGCCTGGGGCACGTCGCGTACGCCGTCCTCGCGGTGCACGACGAGGTCCGCGAGCCGGCGTACCTCGTCGCGGTCGGTGGGCGGGACGCCCATCATCTCGGAGATGACGTCCATCGGGAGCAGGCCTGCGAAGTCGGCGATCCAGTCGGCCTCGCCGTGCTCGGCGTTGGCGGCGAAGGTGCGGGCGAGGTAGCGCTCGGTCAGCGCCTGCACCTCGGGCGTCAGCTCGCGCACCCGGCGTGGGGTGAACGCGGCCGAGACCAGCTTGCGGATGCGGGACTGCTCCGCGCCGTCGAGGCCGAGGAAGCTCATCACCCGGTGCGCCTCCGGGTTCCACGCCGAGGCGTCGAGCGAGACGCCCATCCGGTTGGAGAAGACCTCGTCGTTGCGCAGCACGTCGAAGACGTCCTGGTGACGTGAGACCACCCAGATGTCGTCGGCCACCGCATGGAAGATCGGCGCCTCGTCGCGCAGACGCTGGTACGTCGGGTAGGGGTCGTCCTGGAACGCGTAGTCGTAGGGGTCGAAGACCAGTGCGTCGGCCGTGGGTCTTGTCGTCGTCATCAGTTGCCCCGCAGGATGACGTCGACAGCGGCGACCAGCCGCTCGGCGATCTCGTCGTAGGTCATCAGGCCCATCCCGGCCTGGAGCAGCGCGCCGGAGAAGGTCAACACCAGCACCTCCAGCACGGCCGGGTCCGCAGGATCCCCCAGGGCCGCCTCGAAGCGGGCGAGGAACTCACCGCCGATCCTGAGCCGCAGCCGGGCGACGTCGGGGTCCGTGCCGAGCAGCGCGGGCGTCACCGCGGCGGCCAGCTCGGGCTCCTCGACGATCCGCGCGGTGAGCGCTCGCATCGTTTCCTGGAGTCGCTGGATCGCCGTACCTGCGGCGTTCTGGGCGACGTCGACCGAGGTCAGATGACGCCAGAAGAGCTCCGCGAACAGATGGTTCTTCGACGCGAGATAGGTGTACGCCGTCGCCGGCGAGACGCCGGCACGTTGGGCGACCGTGCGCACCGTGAGCGCCTCGTGCCCGACGGCTCGCAGTTCCTCCAGACCGGCGGCCAGCAGCCGCTCCACGGTCTCCGCCTGCCGAGGGTTCAGCCCTTGGCGCGGCATCTCGAACACTTGACTGGACACGTGTCCAACATAGGAGACGTTCCGGGCATCCGCAAGACATTTCCTAGAACTGGTTCTAGTTTGTGGGGATGCGCAACGGGATCGTCCTCTTCACCTCCGACCGCGGCATCACGCCGGCCCGCCTGGCCCAGGCGGCCGAGGAACGCGGCTTCGACACCATCTACGTCCCCGAGCACACCCACATCCCCGTGCGCCGCGACGCCCTGCACCCGACGGGCGGCGAGGAACTCCCTGACGACCGCTACCTGCGCACCCTCGACCCGTGGGTCTCGCTCGCCACCTGTGCGGCCGTCACCACCCGGATCGGCCTCTCCACCGCGGTCTCACTGCCCGTCGAGTCCGACCCGATCACCCTCGCCAAGACGCTGGCGACCCTCGACCACCTCTCCGGCGGCCGGGTCACCATCGGCGCGGGCTTCGGCTGGAACACCGACGAGCTGAGCGACCACCACGTGCCGGCCGGCAAGCGGCGTACCGTCCTCGCCGAATATCTCGGCGCCATGCGGGCCCTGTGGACGCAGGAGGAGGCGTCGTACGACGGCGAGTTCGTGCGGTTCGGCCCGAGCTGGGCCTACCCCAAGCCGCCCCAGGGCCGGATCCCCGTCATCATCGGCGCCGGCGCCGGACCGAAGACGATGAAGTGGATCGCCGCCCACGCGGACGGCTGGATGACCACGCCGACCTCCACCGACGTCGCCGCCAGCGCCGAGTTGTTGCGCAAGGAATGGGCCGAAGCGGGGCGCGCGGGCGAGCCCGACGTACGGGTCCTCGTCGCCAGGAAGCCGACGCCCGAGGACTTCGCCGACTGGATGGCGGCCGGTGCCTCCGAGCTGATCTGGGGTGTGCCCGACTCCGACGAGTCCGCGGTGCTGACCTATCTCGACAAGATGGCCGCCCGCCTGGGTCTGTCAGGCTGACATGACCAGCAGGTACGCCGAGCTGAGCCGGGCCGAGCTCGCGGTGCTGGTGCCCGAGCTGCTGCTCATGGGCCAGCTCATCGACCGCTCGGGCATGGCGTGGTGCATCTCCGCCTTCGGACGCGAGGAGATGCTGCAGATCGCGATCGAGGAGTGGGCGGCCGCGTCGCCGATCTACACGCGGCGGATGCAGGACACACTCGGCTACGCACCCGAGGTCGCCGGGCAGGGCGACGTGGTGACGATCTTCAAGGGGCTGCAGCTCGACATCGGGGCACCGCCGCAGTTCATGGACTTCCGTTACACGGTGCACGATCCGTGGCACGGCGAGTTCCAACTCGACCACTGCGGCGCGTTGATGGACGTCGAGCCGATGGGCGAGGAATTCGTCAAAGGCATGTGCCACGACATCGAGGACCCGACCTTCGACGCCACCGCGATCGCGTCCAACCCCCATGCGCAGATCCGCCCGGTCCACCGCCCACCGCGCATCCCCGCCGATCGCAACCCGCACTGCGCGTGGACGGTGACCATCGACCCGACACACCCCGAGCCGGCGCCGACGCCGGCCCTCGAGGCCAATGCCCGCTCCCGGGCCGCACTGCTCGAGTTGGCACCGATCGATCCGACGGACGAGGGCCTGGCCGACTACCGAGGGCCGTTGCTCTCCGACGTCGATTTCGCGGCCTTCTCCCACTCCGCCCTGGTGCGGCTCGCGGACGAGGTCTGCCTCCAGATGCACCTGCTGGACAGGGCTTTCGCGCTCGCCGTCGCCGAGCGCGTGGAGACCGACGCCGAGCTGGAGAGGATCCGCCGCAAGCAGTTGGTCGGTGTCGCCGGCATCGGCGCCGAGCGGCTGGCCCGAGCCCTGGGCATCGCCGGCGCCGAGGACCCGGTCGCGGCCGGCGTACGCGTGCTCTCCCTGCACCCGCTGCTCAACCCGACGGCGTACGTCGACGCGTCGGTCGGCGACGAGACGGTGACGGTGCGGCCCTCCCCCGCCCACGAGGACGAGGCGTGGGTCTCGCTGTGCGGCCCCGCGTGGACGGCTGCGTTGCAGGCGATCGTGCGCGCGGTCGACCCGCACCTCGACGTCTCGGTCACCGCAGCCGGGGACGCCTGGCAGGCCCGGGTGGTCCGCCGCGACGAGCCCGCTCCCGAGGCCGACGAGGTGGCCGTGGTCCGGTTCAGCACCGGCGCCGCCTTCGCCTTCCAGCCGAGGAAGTCGATCCCCATCACGCCTGTATGAGACCCGTCTCGCTGAGGTCGACCGGAGCGGCGACTTCGCACTGCTCGGTGAACAGTCGGGACATGTCCCACTCTTCTGGGATCCGCGATTCCCCCGAGGCCGGGGATGGTCGCGGTGTGGCCGCGACATCGATGCTTCCGGCATGAAGACCACACACCTGCGCCGTACCGCCGCCCTCCTGCTGACCGGTGCCCTCGCTGCCGTCCCGGCCGCGGCCCTGTCCACCACCGCCGCCACCGCCGGGACGCCGAAGCACGCCACCCATCACGGCGACAAGGTCGCCATGATCCGTGCCGCCACCGCGAAATACCACAAGATCGACATCGCGCTCGCCGACGGCTACGTGCCCGTCTCCGACTGCGTCGAGAGCCCGGACGGCGCCATGGGCGTGCACTACATGAACCCTGCACTCGCCGGCGCTCCGGTCGACCTGCGGCACCCGGCGTTCCTGCTCTACCTCCCCGGGGCCGACGGCATGCGCCTGGTCGGCGTGGAGTACTTCAAGGCCGACGCCGACCAGGACCTGGCCACCGACGAGGACCGCCCCAGCCTGCTGGGCCACGACTTCGACGGCCCGATGCCCGGCCACGGCCCCGGCTCCCCCGTCCACTACGACCTGCACGTGTGGACCTGGGCACACAACCCGGACGGCATGTTCGCCGAGTTCAACCCGGCGCTGTCCTGCTGAGGATCAGCGCCGCCAGCCCTTCTCGATCGCGCTGATCACCTTCGGCCGCAGGTCGCCGGCGGCGATCACCTCGTCGACCGAGCCGACCTCGACGGCGCGGTGGATGTTGTGGACGCCGTCGAACTCGGCGGCAACCTCGGCGATCTTGTCCGCCCGCAACTGGGCGCGCAGGTCGGCGAGCTCGACGACCAATGCACCGCGGGAGCCGTCATCGGCCGGCAGAGCGGCTATCCGCTCCTCCAGCGTGGCGATCCGCGGGTCTGCGGCCGCCCGCTTGGCGACCTCCGCGGCGAACACGACGGCAGCCGCCGGAGCGCCGCCGAGGACGGAGGCATATGAGCCCTCGATCGCCAGCACCGTCATCGCCGGGTTGAGCTGCTTGGAGAAGACCACGAACGCGCCGCCGTGATAGCGCGAGATCACGCAGAACACGATCGGCCCCTCGAAGTTGACGATCGCGCGGCCGATCTCGGCGCCGTACTCCAACTGCAGGTTGCGCATCGACTCCGGCGAACCGTCGAAGCCCGAAAGGTTGGCGAGGACGACGAGCGGTCGGTTGCCCGAGGCGGCGTTGATGGCCCGCGCGACCTTCTTCGAGGACCGCGGGAAGAGAGTCCCGGCGGTGTAGGTGTCGGGGCCGTCGGTGGGAGGGAACCCCGCGCGGGGCACGGGCTTCGACTCGATGCCGACCAGGCTGACCGGATAGCCGCCGAGGTGGGTGTCGACCACGACAGCGGTGTCGGCGTCGGCCATGCCGGCCCAGCGCTCCAGCATCTCGTGGTCGGCGTCGGCGAGCGCCCGCATGACGGTGCGGATGTCGAACGGCTTCTTGCGATCGGGGTTGTGGGTGGCGGAGAAGATCTCGCCGACGGTCGCGAAGTCCGTGCCCGGATGGGGGTACGACGTCACGTCGCGGTCGATCGGGTCGATCGACAGCGCGCGCCGCGGACCGCTCTCGCCGGGCGCGACGTAGGTGTGCTCGTAGTGCGCCATCAGCACGCCGAAGGCGCCCTTGAGGTCCGGCACCCAATATTGCGCCTGACCGTTCGGGCCCATCACCCGGTCATATCCGCCGATGCCGTGGTTGTCCTCGGCCGAGACGCCACCGGAGAAGTCGAGCGACTGCTTGCCGGTCAGCACCATGGCGCTGTCCGGCGTCATCACCAAGATGCCCTTGGTGTGCATCAGCATGGTGGCCTCGGCGTTCCAGTAGGGCTGGGCGCCGACGTTGATCCCGGCCACGACGATGTTGATCTCGCCGCCGTCCTGGGTGAACTGGACGATCCGGCGCAGTGCGGCAGCCACCCAGTCCATGTTCTCGGTGCCGCTCTCCATCGAGATCCGCGCGCCCGCGGACACCGCGAACCATTCGACCGGAACCCCCATGGACTCGGCGAGATCGATCGCCGCGATCACTCGCGCACACTCCGGCTCCGAGAGCGCGCCCAGTGACTTGAGCGGGTCGCCGCACAGCACCACGCGGGTGATCCCCTGCGGGTGCAGTGCGGTCGGGGTCGTCACGACGCCGACGATCATGCCGGCCGTGTTGAGGCCCGGCGCACGGTCGACCGGCACCAGCCGGCCGGACTCGTCGAGGTCGTGCTCGACGAGCGAGCCGCCACCTGCGAGCACGGGCTCGAGCTCATAGGGATAGACGAGGCCGCGGCGACGTGCGCGCAGCACCTTGCCGGCGTACTCGTCGAGAGGGGCGAGCGGCTCCCGCGGCGGCTCGATGACCTCGGCCACGACACCGGCGCCCGGCTTGGCGTGGAACCGGATCGCCAGCGGCGTCAATGTCCCGTCAGGACCGGCGATGCGGCCCTCGGCGAGCACCTCCTCGATGCCCGCGCCCTCGCTGAGAGGCGTGATCTTGCCCTGCAGCGCGGCGAGTTGGTCCAGGTCGGCGTCAACGACCGGCCACACTGTCACCCACACGTGGTTGACGTCGAGCTTGGTGCCCTCACGGCCGCGGGCGGTGCGAACCCGCCGGATCGCCTCGAGGCAGTTCTCGACCGCGCGTTCGGCGTGCGGGAGGCCGATGACCTTCCCCTCGTCGTCGCGTACGACGGCGAGCTGGCGCACCTGCGCGGCCGCCACGAGCCGCCGATCGGCGGGATTGGTCTTCGCCACGCATTCATAGAGCAGCACGTCGTCCGGAGCCGGCAGTCGGGTCACGTCGAACTCGCGCAGACGGGCCAGGTTGAGCCGGCGGCCGACCATCGGGTGCATGCCCCGGATCAGGGTGTCCTCGACGAGTGTGCCCGCGCCGTCGGCACCGTCGGATCCCTCGGCCGGCTCGGGCCGGAAGGTGAAGTAGCCGACCGGCTGCGGCGCGGTCGGGCAGACCGCGACGGAGACCCGGCGGGCACTCTCGGCGAACCGCTGAGCGGCGAGCATCCGGGCCACCTCGGCGGAGGCGGCATCGGGGTCAGCCGGGGCGTCCGGCCAGGCCAAGTAGATCTCGATGACGTCGTCGTGGTCGGCGGTGAGCACCGACGTGATCGCCTCCCCGAGCGGTCCGTTCGGGTCGGCCAGCTCGGTGACGTCCCCGATCGTGGAGACGACGCGGGTCGCGCCCTTCTCGTCGGTCGCGTATTCGGCGTGCACGACCGGGCGACCGGCGTGTTCCTGCGGCCCGCTGACCGTCAGGTCGTGCAGGTCGAACTCGAGGTAGTGGCGCCTGATCAACACCTCCAGCAGCGGCTCGCGGACGGGCAGCCCGTCGATGATCCGGTCGCGGAGGAAGCCGACGAGCTGCTCCGGAATGGCCGTCAGCGCGTCGATCCGGGCATCCCGGTTGAGCGCGGTGACGTCGGTGAGCGCTTCCACCTCGGCGGCGACCCCACCGAGCACGGCACGGCGCTCGTCGTCCACCGCCGGTTGGTCGAACCAGCCGAACCGGACCGATCGAGCCAGGTCGCCGACGACGGCGAACCGCAGCTGGGTCGCGCGGACGATTCGCTCCAGCAGGGCCCGCACAGCCGTCGCATCGGCGGCAGCGGGCGGCGGATCTCCCAACCACCGCTGCAGCACGGCGACCGCGACGTCGACCTCGAACGGCGGCTGTTGCGCGAGGAACACCCGGAAGACAGCACGCTCCAGGGCAGGCGTGCGCTCCAGGTCGGCGATCCCGTAGTGCGCGAGCACCCGCTGCAGCTTGTCGCGGAAGTGGTCCGGCAGCGCACCACGGTCAGGGTCCAGGCTGCGCAAGTAGGTGTGGAAGTGCTCGCGCGAGCTGTGCACCCGCAACTCGGCAGGCGGCTCGTCGCCGGCCGGACGGTTGCGGCTGAGCTCGGCGAAGTCGGTGAACAGCGACAGCAGCGCCATCTCGTCGTGCAGCGTGCCGACCGCCGAAGCGTCGCGGGCGCTCAGGTGCTGGGCGAGCAGCCGCTGTCGCTGACCGGCCTCCACGTCGTACCCGAGGAGCTGGCTGGCGAGCTCCTCGAGCACGCTGGTCGCGGAATCCCCTGCAGCTGCTGGGAGATCGAGGTCCGCGAGACTCGCGGTGGCGCCCTGCTCGTCGGCACCGTCGCCGGTCGGCTCGAGTCGGACGAGGGGTGCGCCGGTCTCCACCTGGCTGCCGACGCGGACCAGCAACTCCTTGACGCGGCCGGTGAACGGCGCGTGCAGGGCGGTCTCCATCTTCATCGACTCGAGCACGAGGACGGTCTGCCCAGCCGCGACCTCGTCACCGACCGCGAGCGGGGTCGCCACCACGAGCGCCGGCGCGGGCGAGCGGACCATGCCGCCCTCGTCGCGGCTGACCCGGTGCATGACGTCCTCGACCTCGACGAGCTGAACCGCACCGTGGGTGGCGGTGACGAGACGGAAGCGCTCGCCGTCGACGGTGAGCCGGCCGTGGACCTCGTCGATCCGATCGAAGGTGGCGGTGAGAGTGCGCCGCTCGCTGCCGGCCGCGATCGTGACCTGGTAGCGGGCCGGCCCCGTCTGGCGGACGGTCAGGGCGTACGTCGCCCCGCGGAGCTTGAGCTCGATCGTGCGGTCCGGGTCGTGCTGGACCTGCGGACGCCCACCCTGGGCGGTCTGCAGCAGACGCGCGATCTCGGCACGCTCCTCCTCGTCGTACGCCTCGATCGCGGCAGCGACGAGCGCGACGCCGGCATGGCGGGCGGCCTGCAGCCGGCCCTCGCCACGGACCCGGTCGATCCAGCCGGTGTCGGCCCAGGTCGGCGTGCCGGAGGTGACCTCGGACTGGTCGAGGAGGTCGAGGATGAAGCTCTTGTTGGTGGCGCCTCCGTCGATGACGACGGTGGTCTCCCCCATCGCGCGGCGCAGTCGGGCGAGCGCCTGCTCGCGGGTGGCGCCCCAGGCGATGACCTTGGCGATCATCGAGTCGAAGTCGGCCGGGATGGAGTCACCCTCGGCGACCCCGGTGTCGACGCGAATGCCCGGACCTGCGGGGAATTCGAGGCGGGTGATCCGGCCGGGGGCGGGCGCGAAGTCGCGGTCCGGATCCTCGGCGTTGAGCCGCGCCTCGACGGCATGGCCACGCTCGCCGGGTCGCTCGCCGGTCAACCGCTGACCGGAGGCGACCTGGATCTGGAGGGCGACCAGGTCGGTGCCCGTGACGACCTCGGTGATCGGGTGCTCCACCTGGAGACGGGTGTTGACCTCGAGGAAGGCGAACGCCCGGTCGCCGGGGTGGTAGAGGAACTCGACCGTGCCCGCTCCGGCGTACCCGACCGCATTGGCCAGACGCTCCGCCGACGCCTTGAGGTCGGCGGTCTGCTCGTCGGTGAGCAGCGGGGAGGCGGACTCCTCGATGACCTTCTGGTTGCGGCGCTGCACCGAGCAGTCGCGGACGCCGATCGCCCAGGCCGTGCCCTGACCGTCGGCGATGACCTGGACCTCGACGTGGCGGGCATCGGTGACGAGCTTCTCGAGGAAGACGACGCCGCTGCCGAAGGCACGCTCGGCCTCGTCGCGGGTGCGCTGGTAGGCGTCGGTCAGTTCCTCGGCAGAGGTGACCTTGCGGATCCCCCGACCCCCGCCACCGGCGGTCGCCTTGAGCATCAACGGATAGCCGACCTGCTCTGCGCTCGCCAACGCGTCCTCGAGGGTGTCGACACCGCCGCGGCTCCACGGAGCCACGGGTACGCCGACCTTCTCGGCGATCAGCTTCGAGCCGATCTTGTCGCCGAGCTTGCGCATCGCCTCGGCGCTCGGACCGATGAACGTCACGCCGAGCCGGTCGCAGAGCTCCGCGAACGCCGGGTCCTCGGCGACGAACCCCCAGCCGACCCAGGCCGCGTCAGCGCCGGTCTCCACCAGCGCCCGCTCCAGCGCCGCGTGGTCGAGGTAGGGCCGGTCGGCGGCGGCGCCGAGCAGGTGGGTCTCGTCGGCCTCCCGCACGAAGGCGGCGCCGGCGTCGACGTCGGTGTGCAGCGCGATGGTGCGGATCCGGCCCGCATCTCCCACGCCGTTCTCGGCGTTGAGGTCGCGGACCGCGTGGATGAGCCGCATCGCGGCTTCGCCGCGGTTGACGATGGCAATACGAGACACTCCAGGCACGTTCTCCACGGTTCCATTCCGCGCACGCCCGGCGACAGTCGAGATCCCACAGGGTTCCCGCCCATCCGTTGTGGGCCCCGTCCAGCCCGGCCGGAGCCGAGGTCCGCCGACCCAGCGACGACCGCGCCGTCAGCGACGTTCGAACACGATGCCCGCGCGCTGCAGGCGGGCGAGCAGCGTGTCACCCATCGCCGTTGCGGTGGTGACCTGGCCGGCGACATTGGGGTTCTCGTCGAGCGCCAGGCACATCGCCGACTCGGCGAGCATCTTGGCGGTCTCGGTGTAGCCCGGGTCGCCGCCGGAGACCCGCGTGTGGACGGTCTTCCCGGCCGTCTCGGCGATGAAGTCGACGGTGAACCACGACTTCTCCCGGCGGGAGGCCGACGGGCCCTCCCCCTGGGGCACCTTCTTGAGCAGCGCGTTGCGCAACGGCGGGACCTGCGAGGCGAGGGTGAGGCCGGTGACACCGACCGCGCCGCCCGCGGCGTACCGCAGGGTCTTGGTGCCCGCGAAGTGCGAGTAGGTGAAGGCGGGGCCGTACGCCGGCAGGTGGGCGCCGCTGCGTGCCACGACGAAGGGGTCGATGGTCGGCAGGGGAAGGAGGTAGTAGCCCAGCTCGCTGTCGCGCCGCGGACGACCGGCCACAGCCCGCGAGCGCCGTCCCTCCGGACGCGGCTCCATCTTGCGGCGCGCACTGGATGCCTCCTTCATCTGCCGGGCGCGGGCGAAGGCGTTGAGCGCGGAGTGGAAGGTGCCGCCGGAGAATCCGGCCTTGCTGCGCACCACCCCGCGCATGGCGACGGGCGTGGTGATCTCGCCGCCGACCTCGCGGGTCAACTCCTGGATCGCGTGGAAGGCGCCGAGGTCGTGTGGGATCGAGTCGAAGCCGCACGAGTGGACCAGCCGGGCGCCCGAGCCCTCGGCGGCCGCGTTGTGCTCGACGTACGTCCGGTCAACAAACTCCGGCTCTCCGGTGAGATCGACGTAGTCGGTGCCCGCGACGGCGCAGGCGGCGACCAGCGGGCCGCCGTACTCGACATAGGGGCCGACCGTCGACGCCACGACCTTCGTCGTCGCCACCACCTCGGCGAGCGCCTCCGGGTCGGCGGCATCGGCCACCAGGAGCGGCAGGTCCGCAAGGCCCGGGCGTCCGGGGAAGGCG
>JASLDK010000111.1 GCA_030145945.1 Nocardioides sp. | reverse complement strand
GCAAGGTGCTGCGTGGACCTCCCAGGTCGGTGACCGCATCGCCTTCGGTCAGTCCCTGTCGGTCAACGCGCTGCAGATGATCTCGGCCGTCAACACGATCGCCAACGGAGGAGTCCGCGTCGCGCCCAGCCTCATCCAGGGGCGTGCTCGCACCGACGACGGTGCCGAGGTCGGCAGCGACGTCGCCGAGACCCACCGAGTGATCAGCGCCGACGCAGCCCACGAGACCATGCTGATGATGGAGCGGGTCGTCGACCCCGACGCCGGTGTCGCGCCCCGCGCTGCGGTCCCCGGCTATCGCGTCGCAGGCAAGACGGGCACCGCCCAGCGCGTCGTCAACGGCCGCTACGACGGCAGCACCACCGTCTCCTTCGCGGGCTTCGCGCCCGCCGACGCACCGCGGTTCACCATCTATGTCGTGGTGCAGAACCCGCGCGCCGGTAGCGGCGGTGGCAGTGTCGCGGGCCCCGCGTTCTCCAAGCTGATGAGTTACACGCTGCGCCGCTACGGCGTCGCGCCCACTGGCGCCAAGCCCAACAAGACCCCGGTCGAATGGTGAGCGGCGTCCCGCTCGCCACCCGACCCTCGCGGCCGCCCACCACGCCGTTGGCGATGGTGGCCGAGCAGGTCGGCGCCGCCCGTGGCCTCCCGGAGCTCGAGGGCGTGAGCGTCACCGGTCTCACCCTCGACTCGCGGCGGGTCCGGCCCGGAGACCTGTACGCCGCCCTGCCCGGTGCGCGGGTGCACGGAGCCACCTTCGCGGCCCAGGCCGCCGACTCCGGCGCGGTGGCCGTGCTGACCGACGCCGAGGGCGCTGCTCTCGCCGCCGACGCGGGACTGCCCGCGGTCGTCGTCCCCGATCCGCGGGGAGTGCTGGGCGAGGTCGCCGCCCTGGTCTACGGGCGAGCGGCTGCGGGCCTGCGCACGATCGGCGTGACCGGCACGCAGGGCAAGACCACGGTCACCCGTCTGCTGGACGGCGGCCTGCTCGAGGCCGGTGTGCGCAGTGCCGTGATCGGCACGGTCGGGACGCGGATCGCGGGCGAGGAGGTCGCGACCGGGGTCACGACGCCGGAGGCTCCCGATCTGCACGGACTGTTCGCGCGAATGGCCGAGCTCGACGTCACCGCCTGTGCGATGGAGGTGTCGAGCCATGCCCTGGTGATGGGGCGCGTCGACGGCGTGGTCTTCGACGTCGCGGTCTTCACCAACCTCGGTCGTGATCACCTCGACTTCCATGCCGACGTGGAGGACTACTTCGCGGCCAAGGCCATGCTCTTCACCCCGGAGCACGCCCACCTCGGACTGGTGTGCATCGACGACGACCACGGTCGCCGCCTCGCTGCGGAGGCGCCGATCCCGATCCGGACCTATGCGCTCGGTGGTCCGGCCGACTGGACCGTCTCCGACATCGACCAACGCCCCGACGGTTCGACCTTCACCGTCCGCGGGCCCGACGATCTCCGGGTGAGTGCGAGCGTGCCGCTCGCAGGCGACTTCAACATCGCCAACGCGCTGGCCGCGATCGCCGGCGCTGCTGAGGCGGGCTTCGAACCACAGCAGGTCGCCGATGGGATCGGACGGGCCGGCGGCGTCCCTGGCCGCCTGGAACGCATCGAGACCGATCGTGACCTCACCGTCGTGGTCGACTACGCCCACAAGCCCGACGCGGTCGAGGCCGTGCTCCGCACGTTGCGGCCGGTGACGCGTGGAGAGTTGATCGTCGTGATCGGCGCGGGCGGCGACCGCGACCGGGGGAAACGACCGGTCATGGGGGAGATCGCCGCGAGACTGGCCGATCGGGTCATCGTGACCGATGACAATCCGCGCTCGGAGGACGCGGCCGCCATTCGGGCCGAGGTCCTCGCCGGTACAGCAGATCAGGGGGCACAGGTCGTCGAGATCGGCGATCGGCGTGAGGCGATCGCCGAGGCGCTGCGCCGCGCGTCGGACGGCGACGTCGTGCTGGTCGCGGGCAAGGGTCATGAATCCGGTCAGGAGATCGCGGGCGTGGTTCATCCCTTCGACGACCGTGACGTGATCCGCGAGCTCCTGGAGTCCGAATGATCCCGCTGCGCCTCTCCGAGATCGCCGCGATCACCGGCGGCGTCCTGCACGGTGAGGACGTCCTGGTCACCGCCGAGGCCTCCGTCGACAGCCGCAAGCGCCTGCCCGGTGGCCTTTTCGTCGCCGTCGTGGGGGAGCGGGTCGACGGTCATGCGTACGCCGACGGCGCCCACGCCGTGCTCGGCAGCCGCCCGACCTCGGCTCCAACCGTCGTCGTCGCTGACCCGGTGGCGGCGCTGGGGCGCCTGGCCCGGCACGTGGTCGACCGGCTCGACGTCACCATCGCCGCGATGACCGGGTCGCAGGGCAAGACCGGCACCAAGGACTATCTCGCGGCCGTGCTGCGCACCCTGGCCGGCGACGACGCCGTCGTGGCGACGAGTGCCAACAACAACAACGAGCTCGGTGTCCCGCTCACGGTCCTGCGGGCCGGCCCCGACACCCGATTCCTCGTGGTCGAGATGGGCGCCCGCGGCATCGGTCACATCTCCTACCTGTGCGACATCGCGCCCCCTCGGATCGCAGCCGTGCTCAACGTCGGCACGGCGCACGTCGGCGAGTTCGGTGGGCAGCACCAGATCGCCCGCGCCAAGGGCGAGATCATCGAGGCGCTTCCCGCCGACGGCACAGCCGTCCTCAACGCCGACGACGCGCTGGTGGCCGCCATGGCCTCCCGCACCGGTGCGCGGGTCGTCGGCTTCGGCGAGAACGCCGACGTGGGGTGGAGCGAGGTCGTGCTCGACCAGCTCGGTCGCCCCGGCTTCCAGCTCGTCCACAAGGGACGCGCCGTGCCCGTCCAGCTCCAGCAGTCCGGGCGCCACCAGGTCCTCAATGCCGCTGCTGCGGCCGCCATGGCGATCGCCGCCGGCTTCGACCTCGCCGACGTGGCCCGTGCGCTCGGCTCGGCGCAGTCGGCCTCGCGCTGGCGGATGGAGGTCTCCGAGCGCAGCGACGGACTCACCGTGATCAACGACTCCTACAACGCCAATCCGGACTCGATGCGCGCCGCCCTCGAGGCCCTGGTCGCGATCGGACGCGGCGACGTGAGCCGCCCCCGGCGTACCCTCGCCGTGTTGGGGGAGATGCGCGAGCTCGGCGACGAGCACGACGCTGGGCACCGGGCGGTGGGTGCGGCAGCGGCCGATCTCGGTGTGGACGTGGTCGTCGTGGTCGGGCCGGAGGCCTCCGGCATCGCCGACGGCGTCAACTCGTCCGGATCCAAACCCGACGCCACTGAGGTGATCGTCACGGCGGGCCGGGACGACGCTGCGGCCTGGGTGCGGCAGAATGCCGGGGCGGAGGACGTCGTCCTCGTCAAGGCGTCGCGCGGTGCCGCCTTGGAGGTGCTGGCAGCAGCGATTCTGGAGGAGTCCACGGAGTGAGAGCCATTCTGCTCGGCGGGGGCATCGCCCTGTTGATCTCGCTGCTCGGAACCCGGGTTGCGATCAATGCCTTCACCAAGCTCGGCTACGGCCAGGAGATCCGGGACGACGGACCGACCAGCCACCACACCAAGCGGGGCACGCCCACCATGGGCGGTGTCGTCATCATCCTGGCGGCCGTGATCGGCTACTTCGCCGCCAAGTTGATCACCCTCACCACGCCGAGCGCCTCAGCCCTGCTGCTGCTGTTCCTGTTCGTCGGGATGGGCCTGGTCGGCTTCCTCGACGACTTCATCAAGATCTCCAAGCAGCGCAGCCTCGGTCTGCGCAGCAAGGCCAAGATGGCCGGCCAGACCGTGATCGCGCTGATCTTCGGCTGGCTCGCGCTCTCCTCATGGCTCGAGGACGAGCACGGCCGCACCCCGGCCAGCGAGAAGGTCTCCTTCCTGCGTGAGCTCGACTGGTTCGTGCTCCCGATGATCCTGGCGATCCTGTTGATCTGGCTGTTCGTCGCGGGATTCAGCAATGCCGTGAACCTCACCGACGGACTCGACGGGCTGGCCGCCGGAGCCTCGGTGATGGTGTTCGGCGCCTACACCCTGGTCAACATCTGGCAGAACAACCAGCACTGCCAGAAGGTGCCCAGCTCGTCGTGCTACAACGTGCGCGACCCGCTCGATCTCGCGATCATCGCGGCCGCGATCACCGGCGCCTGTTTCGGCTTCCTGTGGTGGAACGCCTCGCCCGCCAAGATCTTCATGGGCGACACCGGGTCGCTCGCGCTCGGCAGCGCGCTCGCCGGGTTCGCGATCCTCACCCGCACCGAGCTGCTGCTGGTGATCCTCGGCGGGCTGTTCGTGCTGGAGACCGTCTCGGTCATGCTGCAGGTCGGATTCTTCAAGCTCAGCAAGGGCCGCCGGATCTTCCGGATGGCACCCATCCACCACCACTTCGAGATGCTGGGCTGGGAGCAGGTCACCGTCGTGATCCGGTTCTGGATCATCACCGGCCTCTTCGTCGCGACCGGTCTTGGTGTCTTCTACGCCGAGTGGGTCTCCCGACTGTGACCGCGCCCGATGCCTGACCTTGCGATGCTCGGGAGCAACGACACCTGGGACGGCGTTCGCGCGGTCGTCGCCGGATTCGGTGAGAGCGGCGCAGCCGCCGTCGACAACCTGCTCCACCTCGGCGCCACCGTCCACGCTGTCGCCGCGGCCGTCCCGGACGACCTCGCCGAACGCGCCGAGCTCCTCGAGGTGCTGGGTGCCCGCATCGACGTGGGTGAGGCCGCGTCGGAGGCCTTGCCGGCTGACGCCGACGTGCTCGTCGTCTCCCCGGGCTTCGCGACCGACGCGCCGATCGTCATCGCCGCGCAGGCGCGCGGGATCCCGGTGTGGGGCGAGGTCGAACTCGCCTGGCGACTCCGCGACCCCGACAACGCCGCGCCGTGGCTGTGCGTCACCGGGACACGCGGTGCTGGCGAGACGGCTCGCCTTCTCGACGCGATGCTGCGTGCCGCCGGTCTGCGCAGCGCCGTCGCGGGCACCATCGACGGGGGAGTCGGCCTGCCTCTGACCGAGGCGGTCATGGACCCGGAGGGGTACGACGTCCTGGCCGTCGCGCTCTCGGCCGCGCAACTGCGCTGGGTCGACTCGTTCGCCGCCGAGAGCGCCGTGGTCCTCCATGCGGGCCCCGACGTCGACTCGGAGCTGGGTCGCATCTATGAGGGCGTCGAACGCGCCTGCGTCTACAACCTCGCCGATCCCGCGACCGAGGACCTGGTTCGGGAGGCCGACGTCGTGGAAGGCGCGCGAGCGGTCGGCTTCACCCTGGGCACGCCGCCGGTCGGCAGCCTGGGAGTCGTCGAGGACCTTCTCGTCGACCGGGGCTTCGTCGAGCAGCGCTCGACCAGCGCCGCCGAGCTCGGCACGCTCGCCGACCTCGGACCCGAGCCGACGCCCGACCTAGTCGCCCACGCCCTCGCCGCCGCGGCTCTCGCCCGGGCGCACGGCATCAGCCAGTCCGCCGTACGCGACGGGCTGCGGGCGTTCGCTGACGAGGGTCCACGGGGCAACGCCTGACCGCTCGGCGCGGAGCCCCTCAGAGATCGGCGCTTTCGCGACACGCGA
This sequence comes from Nocardioides sp., assembly GCA_030145945.1. Lineage (GTDB taxonomy): Bacteria > Actinomycetota > Actinomycetes > Propionibacteriales > Nocardioidaceae > Nocardioides. The sequence continues at coordinate 5,882 of JASLDK010000111.1, read as the reverse complement.
GGGATGTGCCGCCGTTCGTGGGCGCCACCGTCGAGACTTGAGCAGTTGTCGCAGGACGTGTCACGGGGCATGTCACGGATCGAGTCGAGCAGGGGGTCGTCATCACCACCGCGAACCCTGAGTCCACCCGGACCGCGCGCGCCCGGATGCCGAAGCTGTCGTGGCGTCCCCGCGTCGCCGTACGCCGTCCCGGCTGGGCCAGCGCCCTCAAGGACGCGCTCGACCGACCGCTGACGACCTACTACCTGCTGCTCGGCGCCACCGCACTGTTGCTGACGATCGGTCTGATCATGGTGCTCAGCGCGTCCAGCGTCGCCTCCTACCGGCAGACCGGGGACTCCTACACCGTCGTCAAGCGTCAGGTGATGTGGGTCGCGCTCGGCGTGCCCGCCGCATTCATCGCCTCGAGAGTGTCGGTGAAGTGGGTGCGCGGACTGTCCTATCCCGCCTTCGGCATCTCGCTCGCGCTGCTGTTCGCGACGGCGTTCGCGGGCAAGACGATCGCAGGAAACACCAACTGGCTGGTCCTGGGACCTCTCCAGATCCAGCCGTCGGAGATCGCGAAGCTGTCGCTGATCATCTGGGCGGCCAACATCTATGCCAACAAGGAGCGCCGACTCGGCGATCTCCACCAGATGATGGTGCCGGTCGTGCCCGGCATGCTGCTCGCCACGGGCATGGTCGTCATGGGGCATGACCTCGGCACCGCGATGGTGTTCTTCGCACTGATGGTCGCAATGCTGTGGGTGGTGGGTGTGCCCGGACGGCTGTTCGCCGTCGCGACCGCCTGCATCGGCGCGGCAGCGATTCTGTTGACGATCACCTCGCCCACCCGACTTGCCCGCATCCAGGCGGTCTTCGACCCGTTCGCCGACTACCACGGCAAGGGCTGGCAACCGATCCACGGTCTCTATGCGATGGCCAGCGGCGGCTGGCTCGGAGAGGGCATCGGCGCCAGCCAGCAGAAGTGGGGGCAGCTCCCCGAGGCGCACACCGACTTCATCTTCGCCGTCCTCGGCGAGGAGCTGGGGCTGATCGGGACCCTGCTTGTCATCACGCTCTTCCTCGCCATCGCGTACGCCGGCATCCGCGTCGCTCGCGAGACCGATCAGCCCTTCGTGCGCTACTGCACCTTCGGCATCGTGATCTGGCTGTTGGCCCAGATGATCATCAACGTCGGCATGGTGCTCGCGTTGCTGCCCGTCATCGGCATCCCGCTCCCGCTCGTCTCCTACGGCGGTTCCAGCCTGGTGCCGACCCTGGTCGCCCTCGGCCTGATCATCGGTTTTGCCCGCCGCGAGCCCGCTGCCGCCCGGGCGCTCGCCCAGCGCCGTCGGGCCCGTTCGGCGGGGCTCAGTGCCTGAAGTAGGTTCTGACGCGTGAGGATTCTTCTGGCCGGCGGGGGTACGGCGGGGCACACCTCGCCGTTGCTCGCCACCGCCGACGCATTGCGCCGACTGGACCCCGACGTCGAGATCACCTGTCTCGGCACGCCGCGGGGTCTCGAGAACACCGTCGTTCCGGCGGCGGGCTATCCGCTGCGTCTGGTGCCGCCCGTCCCGCTCCCGCGCAAGCCCGGAAAGGACCTCGCTCTCGTCCCGAAACGGCTGCGGGCAGCGGTCAAGGCCACCCTCGACGTCATCGACGACGTCCGACCCGACGTCATCGTCGGGTACGGCGGCTACGTCTCGATGCCGGCGTACGTCGCCGCGCGCCGGCGCAGACTGCCCCTGGTCGTGCATGAGCAGAACGCGCTGCCCGGCATTGCCAACAAGGTGGGTGCGCGCATCGCGCAGCGGGTCGCGGTCAGCTTCCCGGACACGCCGTTGAAGAAGGCGGAATACGTCGGTCTGCCCATCCGCCGGATGATCTCGACGCTCGACCGGGCGGCGTTGCGGGCCGAGGCGCGCACCTTCTTCGGTCTCGATCCCTCTCTGCCCACGCTCGTCGTCACCGGAGGCTCCCAAGGGGCCCGTCGGCTCAACCAGGCCGTCAGCGGCGCCGCCGCCGCCCTCGGCTCCGGCGGCGTGCAGGTGCTGCACGCGATCGGTCGCAACGGCACCAGCGACCCTGCGTGGTCCGAGCCCGTGCCGACCGGTGTGCCCTACGTTGTCGTGCCGTTCATCGAGCGGATGGACCTCGCGCTCGCGGCGGCCGACCTGATGGTCTGTCGCTCCGGCGCGTCCAGTGTCGTCGAGGCAGCCGCGTCCGGCGTACCCGCGATCTTCGTGCCGCTCGCCATCGGCAACGGCGAGCAGGCCCTCAACGCCCGCCCGGTCGTCGAGGCCGGGGGAGCGTTGCTGGTCGAGGACGCCGCCTTCAATGCCGACTACGTCGCCGACACCGTGCCCGCGCTCGCGACCGACGCCGCAAGACTCGGGCGGATGGGCGCTGCGGCGGCCGGTCTGGTCCCGCGCGACGCCGACGACAGGTTGGCGCGGATCATCCGCGACGTCGCCGGAGCATCACGGTGAAGATCCCCGTCCCCGACGAGATCCTGCCCGCGGAAAGGCTCGGTCGGGTCCACCTCGTCGGCATCGGCGGTGCCGGCCTGTCGGCCATCGCCCGTCTCATGCACCAGTCCGGTGTCGCGGTCAGCGGCAGCGACGCCAACGACTCCGCCGTCGTCCAGGCGCTGCGCAGTGAAGGCATCCCGGTTCACATCGGTCACGACGCCGCCCACGTCGCCGAGGTCGACACCGTCATCGCCACGACCGCGGCCCGCGAGGACAACCCGGAGATCGTCGCCACGCTCGAGCGCGGGATTCGGCTGTGGCCGCGCTCGGCCGGCCTGCAGTCCGTGCTGCTCGGTCGGCGAGTGATCGCCGTCGGGGGCACCCACGGCAAGACGACCACCACCGCCATGCTGACCGTCGCGCTGCAGGAGGCGGGGCTCGACCCGACCTTTGCGATCGGTGCCGAGGTGGCCAGCCTCGGAACCAACGCGCGCGTTGGCAGTAGCGACCTCGCTGTCGTCGAGGCCGACGAGTCCGACGGCGCCTTCCTCGTCTACACCCCGAAGATCGCCGTCGTCACCAACGTCGACGCTGACCACCTCGACCACTGGGGCACCCCGGAGGCGTACGCCGACGCGTTCGCGCGTTTCGTCGCCGGAGCCTCGTCGGCGGCGATCGTGAGCACCGACGACGCCGGGTCGGCCGCGCTGGTGAGCGAAGGTGCCGTGGGTGCAGGGTTCTCCCCGGATTCCGCCGTGCGCGGGGCTGACCTCGAGCTGGTGGGAGGAGGCACGACCTTCCGAGCGTCCAGCGGCGCAACCGATCTCGGACATGTCGAGCTCGCGGTTCCCGGCCGTCACTACGCATCGGATGCCCTGCTGGCGCTGGCCGTCGGACTCGAGCTCGGCGCTGACCCCGCCGCACTCGTCCGCGGTCTGGGCCGCCACCAGGGCGCCAAGCGCCGGATGGAGTTCGTGGGCGAGGCCGCTGGCGTCCGCGTCTACGACTCCTATGCGCACCACCCCAGCGAGATCCGAGGCGACCTCGAGGCGGCTCGCTCGCTGGTTTCCTCGAGATCGGGGCGGCTGATCGTCTGCTTCCAGCCTCACCTCGTCTCCCGCACTCGCATCTTCGGGGCGGAGATGGGTCGTGAGCTCGGCGCCGCCGATCAGGTCGTGGTGCTCGACGTCTACGTCGCGCGCGAGGACCCCGACCCCGCCGTGACCGGCGCCCTGGTGGCCGACGCCGTGCCCCTGGCCGAGGACCAGGTGCGTTTCGTGGCCGACCGAGCGGGCGTCGTACCCACTGCTGTCGGGAACGCTCGGCCGGGCGACCTCGTGCTCACCCTGGGAGCGGGCGACGTGACGGCGTTGGCTCCCGAGATCCTGAAGGCACTCGGAGAACGTGTTCATGGCGAAGCGTGAACGCACCACCCGGCAGGAACGGATGCGCAAGGCATTCGCTCGGCGGCAGCGCGCCCGCCGCCGGATGACCTGGCGTCGAGTGCTGGCCGTCGTGCTGGCGGTTGCCGTTGTCGCCTTCGGGATCTATGCGATCTACTTCTCCGCCTGGCTGCGGGCCGAGAAGGTGCAGGTGAGCGGCAACACCAAGCTCAGCGAGAAGCAGGTGCTGCGCACTGCGAACGTCCCGTTGGGCGGGGCACTGGCCACCGTCGACCTGCACGCCATCGAGTTGCGCCTGCAGTCCCTCGCGATCGTCAAGACCGTCGACGTGTCGCGCAAGTGGCCCCACGACGTCCGCATCGACATCCAGGAGCGCACGCCGATTGCCGTCCTGGACCGCGGCGACCGCCTCACCAACCTCGACGCCGACGGCGTCGCCTTCGGCAAACTCGCCCAGGCTCCCGACGGCCTGCCGCGGATCAAGGTCGGCGACTCCACGAACTCCGATGCACTCGCCGAGGGCGCTGCCGTCGTCGTCGCCCTCGACCCCGCCATCACCGAGATCGTCGACTACATCGAGGTCCGCACGATCGACGAGATCGACCTCCATCTCAAGGACGGCCGGCTCGTGAGGTGGGGGAGTTCAGCCCAGGCCAAGGACAAGGCCGCTGTGCTGCTTCCGCTGCTCGAACGCAAGGCCACGGTGTACGACGTCTCCGTGCCGGGTGCCCCGACCACCCGCTGAACCAGTGGGTTCAGTGCGTGGTCGGACCCTAGAAATCTCGCGATTCCACTGGGCGCGCGGCGTGTCTACGCCGGGAGGCGAATTGCGGTGCCTACTGTCGTGGTCACGACGAGGTTGACATAACTATAACCCTCAGGTTGAGGGTCAGGGTTGTTGACATGTCGGCTGGACACGGGGAAGTGGTCCGGCCGCCGACGTCGGTGAAACGGACACAACACAGATCTCAATGCCTATAGGAGGCATTCCCGTGGCAGCTGCACAGAACTATCTGGCCATCATCAAGGTGGTCGGCATCGGCGGGGGCGGCGTCAACGCCGTCAACCGGATGATCGAGGTCGGCCTCAAGGGCGTCGAGTTCATCGCCATCAACACCGACGCCCAGGCGTTGTTGATGAGTGATGCCGACGTCAAGCTCGACATCGGCCGCGAGCTCACCCGCGGCCTCGGTGCGGGCGCCAACCCGGATGTCGGCGGCAAGGCCGCCGAGGACCACGCGGAGGAGATCGAGGAGGTGCTCAAGGGCGCCGACATGGTCTTCGTGACCGCCGGTGAGGGCGGCGGCACCGGCACCGGTGGCGCGCCCGTCGTTGCCCGGATCGCCCGCTCCCTCGGTGCGCTGACCATCGGTGTGGTGACCCGTCCGTTCACCTTCGAGGGCGCCCGCCGCAAGAAGTCCGCCGACGAGGGCATCGAGCGTCTCCGCGAGGAGGTCGACACCCTCATCGTCATCCCCAACGACCGCCTGCTGCAGATCTCCGACCGCAACGTGTCCATGCTCGACGCGTTCAAGCAGGCCGACCAGGTCCTGCTCCAGGGCGTCTCCGGCATCACCGACCTGATCACGACCCCCGGTCTGATCAACGTCGACTTCGCCGACGTCAAGGCGGTCATGAGCAACGCCGGCTCTGCCCTGATGGGCATCGGTTCGGCCCGTGGCGAGGACCGTGCGCTCGCCGCGGCCGAGATGGCGATCAGCAGCCCGCTGCTCGAAGCCTCCATCGACGGTGCGCACGGCGTCCTGCTCTCGATCGCCGGTGGCTCCGACCTCGGCATCTTCGAGATCAACGAGGCCGCCGCGATGGTCGCGGACGCGGTCCACGCCGACGCCAACATCATCTTCGGCACGATCATCGACGACGCGCTCGGCGACGAGGTCCGGGTCACCGTCATCGCCGCCGGCTTCGACGGCGGTCTGCCGAAGCGTCGCGAGGAGTCCGCCGTACGCCGTCCGGCCGCGCCCTCGCAGCAGACCACGGTGCGTGCGCCCGTCAACGCCAC
>JASLDK010000072.1 GCA_030145945.1 Nocardioides sp. | reverse complement strand
CGGCAGCGCGGCGAACTGGACGCCCGGTGAGTCGTCGCCGAAGCCGCCGAACAGGCTGTCCTGGCCGTGGGCCTCGTTGCGCTTCTCCTCGACCATCGAGTCGACGTAGGTCTCGTGGATGTGGACCAGGCCCTGGCGCGGGTGGCCGAGGTCGTCGAACGCTCCCGCCTTGATCAGCGACTCGATGGTGCGCTTGTTGCACACCACGGCCGGGACCTTGCGCAGGAAGTCCTCGAAGGAGGTGAAACGCCCCTTCTCCTCGCGCGCCTCGACGATGCCGTCGACCACGTTGCCACCGACGTTGCGGATCGCGGCCAGGCCGAAGCGGATGTCCTCGCCGACAGCGGTGAAGTCGTCGATCGACTCGTTCACGTCGGGCGGCAACACCTTGATCCCGAGCTTGCGGGTGTCGGCGAGGTAGATCGCCATCTTGTCCTTGGAGTCCTCCACCGACGTCAGCAGGGCGGCGGCGTACTCGGCCGGGTAGTTGGCCTTGAGGTAGGCGGTCCAGCAGGACACCAACGCGTAGCCGGCGGCGTGTGACTTGTTGAAGGCGTAGCCGGCGAACGGGAGCATGACGTCCCACAGCGCCTTGGTCGCCTCGGCGGAGTAGCCGTTCTTGGCCATGCCGGACGAGAAGTTGTCCCACTCCTTCGCCAGCACCTCGGGCTTCTTCTTACCCATCGCCCGTCGCAGCAGGTCTGCACCACCGAGGGTGTAGCCGGCCAGCTCCCGGGCGATCGCCATGATCTGCTCCTGGTAGATGAGCAGGTGGTAGGTCTCCCCGAGGATGCCGTCGAGCGCGTCCTTCAGCTCCGGGTGGATCGGCATGATCGGCTTGCGGCCGTTCTTGCGGTCGGCGTAGTCGGTGTGGGCGTTGGCGCCCATCGGGCCCGGCCGGTAGAGCGCCAGCACAGCGGTGATGTCCTCGAACCCGGTCGGCGCCATCTGACGCAGCAGGGTGCGCATGCCGCCACCGTCGAGCTGGAACACGCCGAGCGTGTCACCGCGCCCGAGGAGTTCGTAGGTCGTCGGGTCGTCCAGCGGGATCGTCTCGGTGGTGATCGTCTCGCCGCGGTTGGCCTGGATGTTCTTCAGCGCCTGGTCGATGATGCCGAGGTTGCGCAACCCCAGGAAGTCCATCTTGACCAGGCCCATCTCCTCGCACTGCGGGTAGGAGAAGCCGGTGATGATGGTGCCGTCCTTGTCCCGACGGTGCATCGGGATGAGGTCGAGCAGCGGCTCGGAGGAGAGGATCACCGCGGCGGCGTGGACGCCGGTGCCGCGGATCTTGCCCTCGAGACCGCGGGCGGTCTCGAAGATCTTCTTGACCTCCGGTTGGGCCTCGATCATGTTCCGGAAGTCGACGCCCTCGTTGTACCGCGGGTGGTCCTTGTCGTACGTCGCGGACAGCGGCACGCCCTTGCCCTGCACGTCCGGCGGCATGGCCTTGGAGATCTGGTCGCCGAGGGAGAACGGGAACCCGAGGATGCGGTTGGCGTCCTTGATCGCGGCCTTCGCCTTGATCGTGGAGAAGGTGTTGACCTGCGCGGTGTACTCGGCGCCGTACTTCTCGGTGACGTACTTGACCATCTTGTCGCGCTGACGGTCGTCGAAGTCGAGGTCGACGTCGGGCGGGCTGATGCGCTCCGGGTTGAGGAAGCGCTCGAACAGCAGGCCGTGCTGCAACGGGTCGAGCTCGATGATCCGGGTGAGGTAGGCGACCAGCGAACCCGCGGCCGAACCACGGCCCGGACCGAGCGGGATGCCGTTGTCGCGGGCGTGCTTGCAGATGTCGGCGACGACGAGGAAGTACGAGGAGAAGCCCATCGGTTCGATGACCTTCATCTCGGTCTCGACGCGCTCCCAGACACCCTCCGGCGGGTTGTCGCCGTAGCGCTCCTTGACACCGATCGCGATCTGCTCGCGCAGGTACGCCGCCTGCGTCTGCCCCTCGGGGACGTCGGGGAACTGCGGCATCCGGTCGACGTGGGCGAACACCTCGTCGTAGGAGCCGATCTGTTCGTGGACCCGCAGCGTGTTGTCGCATGCCTCGGGCAGCTCGCGGAACAGCTCGCGCATCTCGTCGGCCGACTTGATGTAGTAGCCGGATCCGTTGAACTTGAACCGGTTCGGGTCGTCCTTGTTGCGACCGACACCGACGCAGAGCAGGTCGTCGTGGCTGTCGGCCTGGTCCTCGGTGACGTAGTGGGAGTCGTTGGTCGCGAGCAGCGGCAGGTCGAGCTTCTTCGCGACCCGCAGCAGGTCCTCGCGCACCTGCCGCTCGATGTCGACGCCGTGGTCCATCAGCTCGAGGTAGAAGTTGTCCTTGCCGAAGATCTCGCGCAGCTCGCCGGCCGCCTGCACCGCCTCGTCGAACTGGCCCAGGCGCAGCCGCGTCTGCACGGCGCCGGACGGGCAGCCGGTGGTGGCGATGATGTCGCCGGCGTACTGCTCGAACAGCTCGATGTCCATGCGCGGCTTGCCGTAGAAGCCCTCGAAGCTGGCCCGCGAGCTGAGCGCGAACAGGTTGCGCAGACCCTGGGCGCTCTTGGCCCACATCGTCATGTGGAGGTAGCGACCGCCACCGGAGATGTCCTTGCCGCCCTCGGCGTCGACGTTGTTGTCGCGCTGACCGGAGTTGGCCCAGAACTCCTGCTTGCGGTTGCGCCGATCGCTCGGCGCGACGTAGGCCTCGATGCCGATGATCGGCTTGACCTGCGGGAAGTCGCGGGCCACCGTCTGGAAGTCGTAGGCACCGAACATGTTGCCGTGATCGCTCATCGCGACCGGCTCGGCATGCCGGCGGTCGC
>JASLDK010000432.1 GCA_030145945.1 Nocardioides sp. | reverse complement strand
CGGGCCGCTCTATGCGAGGCCCTTCGGCCCCATCCTCCCGCTGGCGACTCCGGCGCCCGTGGCCGGCGTCGTCGCGGGCGCCGACGGGCGCTGCCTCGACACCATGCGCGACCGGGTGCGGCTCAGCCTCGGCGGCGGACGGTTCGCCGAGGACCCGCACGCCCACGTCACGCTCGCGCGCGCCGCCTCCGAGATCGACGCCGCGATCCTGCAGACCGAGCGCAGCGTCCGCGACGTCTACGCCAGCGCCGTGCGCGGCGAGGTGATCCCCCTGGACTGGCGGTTCCGGGCCCGCCGCGACCAGGTCACCGCGACCGAGCGAGCGCTCGCCGCCATCGACGCACTCTTCAAGACCGCCGGAGGATCCTCGCTGCGACGCGGCAACCCGATCGAGCGGGCCTGGCGCGACGCCCACGCGGGCGGCGTCCATGTCGCCAACGACGTGGAGCGTGCGCTGACGATGTACGGGCGCCACGCCTTCGGGCTCGAGGTGGAGGACACCCTCGTCTGACACCGGGCTCGTCGAGCGACCGGAGCTTAGCGCGTGGAAGTGAGCGCCGGCGGCTACGCGACGGGCTCCGCACGCAGCATGTCCTGCACCGCACGCCACCCGAACGCCATGGCGGTGCCGATCGGCACGCCCGGCCCCGGATAGCAGGCGCCCGACAGCGAGGCGCTGGCGTTGCCGGTGGCATAGAGACCCGGAAGCACCCGGTCGTCCGCGCCGAGCACGCGCGCGTCGACGTCGGTGCGCAGCCCGCCCTTGGTCCCGAGGTCGGCCAGCACCATGCGCGCGGCGAAGTACGGCGGCTGGTCGATCGCGACCAGCGCCGGGTTGGCGCCCTCACCGACTGCGAAGAAGCGGTCGTACTCGTCGGTGCCCCGGCCGAATTCCTCATCGACGCCCGCCGCAGCGAAGCCGTTGAAGCGCTCGATCGACCGGCGCAGCTCCTCGGCCGGGAGACCGGTGTCGACGGCGAGCTCGACGATCGACTCGGCGCGGATCCAGGTCCCGGCCGCCAGGTGTTGCTCGGCAGGCGCAGCCGGCATGGTGATCGCCGGCGCGACCCCGCCTGCGCGGGAGTCGAAGACGAACCACGCAGGGATCCGGCCCGGCTCGGCCGAGAGGCGGCGGCCCATCTGGTCATAGGGCAATGACTCGTTGGCGAACCGTCGACCGTGCTGGTCGACCACGATGCCGCCCCGGAACCCGAGCGTGAAGGCAGCCTGCCCGTCCGGGGTGAGGAGCCCCGGACACCACCAGCCCTCCTCCATCAGCTCGGTGGACGCGCCGATCGCCACGGCTGCGGCGATCGGCTCGCCGGTGTTGGTGCCGGCCGGAGCCATCGCCCACGCGGCCGCCCCGGGGACCCCGTACGTCGTGCGGAGGTCCTGGTTGCACTCGAAGCCACCGCTGCCGAGAAGTACGCCGCGCCGCGCAGAGATCCGCTGCGGGCCGTTCGAGGTGTCCACGAGCACCCCGACCACACGCCCCTCGGCCACGACGAGCTCGGTCATCGGCGTGCTCGTGCGCACCACGCCGCCGTTGTCGTGGAACGCGTGGAGCAGTCGTCCGATCAGCGCTCGCCCACCCACCAACGGCTGCTCCGGGTCGTGACCGCGACCGGACCGGTCCCGGTCGACGACCGGACGCACCAGGTCCGCGAGTCCGGCGGGAAGGTCCTCGATCCGAACCGGCACCGGGATGATCGAGCGGCCACCCGGCACCCGTCCGGGCGCGTCGAAGTAGTCCGGGAAGGCCTGCGCGACCAGCTCGATCGCCGGCTCTGCCTCGAGTTCGGCCACCACCGCCGGTGCCGCCTCGAGGAAGGCCTCCTGACGTTCCGCGCCGGCCTCGCCGAGCAGCGCGCGCAGGTAGGCGCGGCCGGATTCGGTCGAGTCCGCCGACCCCGCGCGGCGGGTGACGTCACTGCCCGGCAGCCAGGACGCGGCACCGGAGTAGGCCGACGTACCGCCCAGCAGCGCGGACTTCTCGAGCACGACGGTGCTCAGCCCCTGCCGCGCCGCGGTGACGGCGGCGGCCATCGCGCCGGCTCCGGAACCGACCACGACCACGTCGAAGATGTCGGTCTCGTCGTACGGGATGGTCATCGGTGCTCCTGCCTCGGGGGGACGTGCGGCCCTCACTGTGGCCGTCGCACCCGCTGGCCGGCGCCGCGTCTCCCGATGAGCGGAAGGACCTGGCGGAACCTCTTATCCGACCAGTGTTCGGCCGGGCACGGCGTCCAGCCGCGCTTCGAGCCGCGCGGCGATCCCGCGGGTGGCGCGCAGCAGCAGCGGCGCGAGCTTCTCGAAGTCGATGCCGGGACCGCCGACGAGCGACACCGCACCGCAGACTCCCTCGCGGCCGACGACCGGCGCGGCCACACAGCCCAGCCGCGGGTCGTTGTCCCCCCGCTCGAAGACGACACCGGACCTGGTCCGCGCCCGGGCCAGCTCCCGGTGGAGCGAGGCGAGGTCGGGGCGGGCTCGTCCGGGTGCGCGCAGGAGGTTGCCGCCGACGAGGACGTCGACCTCCTCCGGCGGGAGCAGGGCCAGTTGGGCCTTCCCGAGCGAGGTCCACGACGCCGGGAAGCGTCCTCCGACCCGGCTCGGGACGCGCACCGCCTCCGCTCCGCCGATCTTGTCCAGGATGTGCACGTCACCGCCCTCCAGGACGCCGAGGTGGACGACCAGCCCGGTCTCCAGGTGCAAGGAGTGCAGGGTCTCGGCCGCGGCGGCACGCAGGTCCATGTCGGGCTCGTGCGCCCGGCCGAGACCGAGGGCACGGCCGCCAAGGGCATAGCCCGCCGGCGTGTGGCGCACCCAGTCCAGTGCGATCAACTGGTTGAGGATGCGGTGCGCCGTGGACCTGGGCAGCCCGGTGGCGTCCTGCACCTCCTCCAGCGAGAGCCGGGTGGCGCGGGTGGCGAACGCTCCCACGATGGTGGTCATCCGCTCGACCATCGAGGGCGGCCGCGCCTCAGGTGCCGTCGTCACCCGCCCGACCCGCACTCCTGCCGACCTCCCGAGCAACCCGCTCGCCGTACCCATTGCCACCTCCGTGTTCGGCTCCCGGCACTGTAGCAAGCACTTGCTTGGTTATTGAACCCCTTTCTCCTCGATCCTTCCGCTGGCCGGGAGACCGACCGGCACGGACGCCCGGTCGGCGGCAGTCTGCCGGCGTGCACACCTCGCGAACCGCCACCTACGAGCATCTGCTGGCCCCCGGGACGATCGGCCCGATGCACCTCGCCAACCGTGTCGTCATGCCCGCGATGGACATGAACCTGTGCCACGACGGGGTCATCGACGAGAGCGACATCGCCCACTACGTCGCCCGCGCCGCCGGCGGGACCGGCCTCGTCATCACCTCGGCCGCCGCCGTCGCCTACCCGGTCGGCGCGACCAGCCGCAAGGAGCCCGGTCTCTCCGACGACCGGTTCATCCCGGGGCTGCGGGCGATGGCCGAGGCCGTGCACGCCGCCGGCGCCAAGCTCTGCGTCCAAGCCACCCATCACGGCAAGATGGCCAAGGTCGACACCGCCGACGAGCGCCCGCTCTTCGTTCCGTCGCTGCCGACAGGCGAACGCGACATGTCCGCACTGCGCGACAACACGCCCACCGAGCTCGGCGCGCTGGCGACGGCGGTCTCCGAGGGCAAGACCCCGTCCTTCAAGGAGGCCACGGCCGAGGAGATCGCCTGGCTGATCGGCCAGTTCGCCGCCGCCGCCCGCCGCGTCCGGGATGCAGGCGCCGATGCGTTCGAGATCCACTGCGCCCACGGCTACGTGCTCGGGTCCTTCCTGAGCCGCGCCGACAATCGGCGTACCGACGAATGGGGCGGCTCGCTCGAGAACCGCGCCCGCCTCGCCTGCGAGGTGATCCGCGCCGTACGGGCCGAGGTCGGCGACGATCTGGCGGTCCTGGTCCGCGTCGCGGGCAGGGAGTACGGCGAGGAGGAGGCTCTCACGACGGAGGAGGCTGTCGCCGCATCGCGCCTGTTCGAGGCGGCCGGCGCCGACGCGATCCACGTCACCGGGTGGGCGCGCAACCCGTTCCGCGACTTCACCGAAGGCCCGCTCCCCGACCGGGTGGGGGCCTACACCGAGCTCGCGCGCGCCGTGAAGGCCGCCGTGTCCGTCCCCGTGATCGCCGTCGGCCGAGTGCTCCCGGAGGTCGGCGAGGAGCTGATTGCCAGCGGCGGCGCGGACTTCGTCGCGATGGGCCGCCAACTGCTCGCCGACCCGGGCCTGGTCGGCAAGCTGCGCGACGGGCGTGCGGCATCGGTGCGCCCCTGCATCAACTGCTATGTGTGCGTCGAGCAGAACTTCTGGGACGGCGTACCCCTGTGCGCCGTCAACCCGGCCCTCGGCAACGAGACCCTGCTCCCCTTCCCCACCGTCACCTCACGACGCCACGTCGTGGTCGTCGGCGGCGGCCCCGGCGGCATGGAGGCCGCGCGGGTCGCCGCAGAGCGAGGGCACCGGGTCACCCTCGTGGAGAAGGGCGACCGGCTCGGTGGCTCCGCCTGGTTCTCCCAACTCACCACTCCCGCCAACGGCCCCCTGCTGGACTGGCTCCAGCACGAGGTCGAGCGGCTCGGGATCGACGTACGCCTCGGCGCGGACGTCGACGCCGATGCTGTGGCGGCGCTCTCCCCCGACACCGTCGTCCTCGCCACCGGCGCGCACCGCGGGGTGCCGCCCGTGCCCGGCGCCGATCTCCCCCACGTCCACACGGGCGACACCCTGCGCGGGCTGATCACCGGCGAAGGAGGCTCGGGCAGCCGCACCCTGCGTCTGCTCGGCAAGGCCGGCCGGATGAGCGGCGTGACCCGCGACCCCGAGCGGATCCGCGAGCTGACCCGCAAGGTGCTCCCGATCGGCAAGGACGTCGTCGTGGTCGGAGGATCGCTCGTCGGCCTCGAGCTCGCCGAGTTCCTCGCCGAGCGCCGCAAGAACGTCACCGTCCTCGAGCACGGCGCCCAGGCCGGGCTGCCGATGGCGATCCCGCGCCGCTGGACCGCCGTACGCAAGGCAACCGATCACGGCGTCACCATCCACCGCGAGGCGGAGGTCATCGAGATCACCGCCTCCGAGGTGCACTATCGCGTCGGCGAGGACCTGGCCCGGGTCCCCGCCGACCTGGTGGTCGTCGCGTCGTACGTCGAGGCCGGCGCCCCGCTCGCCGACGACCTGCGCGCCCTCGGCCTGGACGTGCACCTGGTCGGCGACGCCGGCGAGGTGGGCTACATCCAGGGCGCGATCCACTCGGCCTGGCGGGTCGCCCGCACCCTCTGACCATCAGGCCCGACCCGGCAGAAACTGTCCCGGATTTCGTGCCGACCCGGCAGAAACTAGCGCGCGAAATCGGCCGACCCGGCAGAAACTAGCTCACTCGCTGCAAGTTTCTGCCGGGTCGACGAGAATTTTGTGCCAGTTTCTGCCGGGTCGGCGAAGATCTGGCGCAAGTTTGTGCCGGGTCAGCCGAAGAAGGCTTGCCCGCCGTCGAGCGGGATGGTGGCTCCGGTGAGATAGCGCAGGTCGCTGCCCACCAGGGCGACGACCGCCCGGCCGATGTCCTGCTCGCAGTCACCGATGCGACCCATCGGGATGGAGGCGACGAACTCGGCGGCCTCCTCGGGGTTGTTCTCGGTCCACCACTTCAAGCCCGGCGACAGGGCATGCGGCGCGATGCTGTTGGCCCGGATCCCGTCCTTGGCCCACTCGACGGCCGCCGTCCGGGTGAGGGAGCGCACGGCCTGCTTGGCGGCGGCATAGACGCCGTACGTCGTCGGGTCCCAGCGCACCATGGCCGCGGTGACGAGGTTGACGATGTGCCCGCCACCGCGCGACACGAAGTGGGGGTGGCAGGCCTTCATGAACGCCAGGGTCGCGAACGGGCCGGAGGCGAAGCTGCGCTCGACGTCCTGGTCGCTGATGTCCAGCAACGGACCGTAGGCACCGGAGTAGGCGTTGTTGACCAGGATGTCGACACCACCCATCGACGCGACGACCTCGGCGACCGTCGCCGCAATGGTGCCGGTCTCGATGATGTCGCACACGAACGGCTCGGCGCGCACTCCCCGCTCACGCAGCAGCTCACACGTCGTCTCCAGCTTGCCGGCCGTCCGCCCGACCACGGCGAGGTCGGCTCCCTCGGTTGCCAGCGCCAGCGCGATGCCTTGGCCGACTCCCTGTCCAGCCCCCGTCACCAGTGCGACCTGCCCGGTCAGCGAACCCATCGCCATCCTCCTTGCTCACGGACCGCACGGCGCGATCACGCCGTCATGATGGAGCGAAGTGCAGCAGCGACCCCCGGGCACTCCTGCTGAGCGGTATGCGCAGGTCAGCCGAAGGCGGCCAGACCGGCGGTGATCGCCGGTCCGCGCTCGGTGACCACCTCGAGGGCGCCGTCGCCCCAACCGCGCACGACGAGAGGCTCGCCCGGGAACACCGTCGACGCGAACCGTCCCTCCAGGCGGGTCAGGTCGGCCGGGTGGGCGCCGGTCTCACGGGCAGCGACGAGGGTCGCCGCGGCGAGGGTGGCGAGCCCGTGCAGGATCGGCCGCGGTTGGCCGATGACGGCGGCCGCCTGCGGGTCGACGTGGATGTGATGACGGTCGCCGAGCAGACGGTAGAGGAGCGCCGCCTTCTCGTCCGTCGCCGTCTGCGCCGTCCAGGTCGGCTCACCCTCGGGTGCGGGCGGGCGGCCCGGTCCACGTTCGCCGCCGAAGCCGCCGCGACCGGGAGCGAACAGCGACCAGGTGGCCACGAAGTAGTCACATTCGACGGCGAGGTCGTAGACCGCCGCGGCGCCCTTGTCCCACACGCCCGTGACCCGCGCCGACATGGTCACCTCGCCGCGCGCCGGCAGGGGCCCCAGGACCTGGAGCGCCTGAGCGCCGTGCAGCGCCGTGCCGACCTCCCAGGCACCAGCCGAGCCGAGCACGTCCGGCGCCCACTGGGCCAGCGTGAGTGCGAAGCCGGGCAGCACCCGCAGTCGGTCCTCGAAGACCAGGTCGAGATCGTCCGGGCGGGCGCCAACGGCCAGCGCGAAGAGGATCGGGTCGCGATCGGACCAGCTGATGGTCCGCTCGCCGATCGTGCGACCGAGCCAGTCGCCGGCCGGGGCACCAGGTGCGGGGAGTGGGATCATGGCGCCCAACGTATACCAAGCAAGTGCTAGGTTGGGGCCGCGTTCCCACCAGCAGGCCCACTGTCCGCTCACCTGCCGCCCGCTCCGACGGCTGGCCGCTGGCCGGGACACCGATCCGCCCCGATCCGCCTTCCATGCCTAGCGTGCGGACCTGCACGATCAGAGGAGTCATCATGTCGACCAGCACCCCGCAGCCCGAGCCGGCCCTGAACGAGGCGGGCGAGCCCGTCGTGACCTACGAGCGACGTGGCGCGATCGCCGTCGTGACGCTCAACCGGCCCGAATACGCCAATGCGCAGAACTCGAAGGTCACCTACGCGCTCGACGACGCGTTCTACCGGGCGACGTCGGACGACGAGGTCAAGGTGATCGTGCTGGCGGGTGCGGGCAAGCACTTCTGCGGTGGCCACGACATCGGTACGCCGGGGCGCGACATCCACGAGTCGTTCGACCGTCGTGCGGTCCTGCACTGGGACCACGCGGACAAGCGCGGCGTCGACTCCCGCTTCGCCCGCGAGTCCGAGGTCTACCTCGGCATGTGCCGGCGGTGGCGTGAGCTGCCGAAGCCGATGATCGCGATGGTGCAGGGGGCCTGCGTCGCCGGTGGTCTGATGCTCGCGTGGTCGTGCGACTTCATCGTCGCCGCCGATGACGCCTTCTTCCAGGACCCGGTCGTCAAGATGGGCATTCCCGGTGTCGAGTACTTCGCCCATCCGTGGGTGATGAACCCGCGCGCCGCCAAGGAGTTCCTCTACACCGCCGCCCGCTTCGACGCCGCGCGGGCGCACGACCTGGGCATGGTCAACCACGTGGTGCCGCGGGCCGAGCTCGAGGAGGCCACCTTCGCGATCGCCGAGCGGATGTCGGCGATGCCGCGCCTGGGACTGGCGCTGACCAAGAAGGCGATCAACCAGGCCGAGGACCTGATGGGCCTGCGCGCCGGGATGGACTCGGTGTTCGGACTGCACCACGCGGCGCACGCCCACAACGCCGAGGTGGGCGCCGATTCGTTGGCCGGGCTCGATGCCCGGGCGATGGCCGACTCCAACAAGCGGGACGCGGGCGAAGCGTGAGCGTCGGTCCGTCCGCCGTCCACCATGTCGGCATCACCGTCTCCGACATCGATCGCTCCCTCGCCTTCTACGGCGACCTGCTCGGCGGGGAGCCCGTCGGGCCGTTCCGGCGGCAGGGTCCACGCATCGACGCGGTGACCGGCTATCCCGGCGTGGTGGTCCACCAGGCCTTCGTCACCGCGCCCGGGGGTACGACGATGGTCGAGCTGCTGCAGTACGAGAACGGCTCGCCGGTCGTCCTCGACCCCGACAACGGACAGGTCGGTGCCGCGCACGTCGCGATCACCGTCGCCGACCTCGACGGCACCCTCGCCCGGCTGCGAGCAGCCGGCGTCCCGGCCCTGTCCGACCCCATCACCACCAGCGCTCCGCTGGAGGGCTGGCGCTGCGTCTACGTCCTGGACCCCGACCGGGTCCGGGTCGAGCTGATGCAGCCGCCCGCCCCACACCGACCTGACGCCCCTGAGGAGGCACGATGAGTGACAAGACGATGGCGCTGGAGGACCTGACGTCGTACGTCGAGTCCGGCATGACGATCGGCATCGGTGGCTGGGGGTCGCGGCGCAAGCCGATGGCCCTGGTCCGTCAGCTGCTGCGCACGGATGTCACCGACCTGACGGTGGTGACCTTCGGAGGCCCCGAGGTGGGCCTGCTCTGTGCCGCCGGCAAGGTCCGCAAGCTGGTCTACGGATTCGTCTCCCTCGACAGCATCCCGCTCGACCCGCACTTCCAGGCGGCGCGCGAGGCGGCGAGCATCGAGTCGGTCGAGTACGACGAGGGCATGTTCGTCGACGCGATCCGGGCCGGCGCCAACCGGCTGTCCTTCCTGCCGTCGCGGGCCGGGCTGGAGAGCGCCGTGCTGGAGATGAATCCCCAGCTGCGGACGGTCGCCTCGCCGTACGACGACGAGGTGTACGTCGCGGTGCCCGGCGTACGGATGGACGTCTCGCTCATCCACATGAACCGCGCGGATCGGACCGGCAACGGTCAGTACCTCGGCCCGGACCCGTACTTCGACGCGATCTTCAGCCGCGCCTCGGAGCGCACCATCATGTCGACGGAGCGGATCGTCGAGACGGCCGAGCTCACGGCGACCGGACCCTTCCAGACGCTCGCGATCCAGCGGATGTACGTCACCGGCGTGGTCGAGACACCGAACGGTGCGCACTTCACCAGCTGTGTCCCCGACTACGACCGCGACGAAGCGTTCCAGAAGCACTACGCGACGGCGGCGCGCGATCCCCAGGCCTGGCAGGAGTTCGAACGAACCTTCCTGTCCGGGGACGAGGCGGCCTACCAGGAGGCGGTCCGAGCCTTCCACGACGCGAGCACGACGGAGGCGAAGGCATGACCACCCCGACCAGCACCACCAGGACCGACGTCACCCGCGCCGAGGTCTGCGTGACCGCGTGCAGCGATGCCTGGCAGGGATCCGGCGAGGTGCTCGCCCACGCGGTCGGCACCATCCCGTCGATCAGCGCACGACTGGCCCGACTCACCCACTCCCCCGATCTCGTGCTGACCGACGGCGAGTGCTTCCTCATGTCCGAGCCGCCGCCCCTGGGCAAGGGCGCAGCCGCGGGGGGCGTCGTGGAGGGCTGGCTGCCGTTCGGCCTGATCTTCGACGTCCTGGCCAGCGGTCGCCGGCACAGCATGATGGGCGCGAGCCAGGTCGACCGGTTCGGCAACCAGAACATCTCCTCGATCGGTGACTGGCGCCGGCCGAAGCGGCAGCTGATCGGCGTCCGGGGCGCACCGGGCAACACGGTCAACCACCGCGTCGACTACTGGATCTCGCGGCATTCGCCCCGCATCCTCGTCGATGCTGTCGACGTCGTCTCGGGCGTCGGCAACGACCGGGCCCGCGCGCACGGCACGCCGGCGCTGCGCTTCCACGACCTCGGCGTCGTGGTCACCGACCTGGCCGTTCTCGACTACGACGACGAGGGCCTGCTCAAGGTCCGCTCACTGCATCCCGGCGTCACCGCCGACCAGGTCCGTGAGGCCACCGGCTTCGAGATCGACCTCTCCGGGGCGGCCACGACCCGCATCCCGAGCGAGCTCGAGCTCGAGCTGATCCGGACCGTCATCGACCCGCGGGGCCTGCGCGAGCGCGAGGTCCCGAACCCGTGACCGCTGCACCGATCGACGCCCGGACCGTCCCCGAGCTGATCGACGAGGCGGTACGCCGGTTCGGCGACCGGCCGGCGCTCGTCCACGGCGAACGGACGTGGAGCCATGCCGACCTCGCCAGCGACGTACGGCGTACCGCGCGGGCGTTCCTGGCTGCCGGGGTGCGACCGGGCGACCGGGTGGCGATCTGGTTGCCGAACCGGCCCGAGTTCGTCCTCGCGCTGCTGGGAGCGCAGCTGATCGGCGCGGCCGTCGTACCCCTGAACACGCGCTATCGCGGGCCCGAGGCGCGGGTCGTGCTCGAGCGGTCACGGGCGGTGGCGTTGGTCGTCGCCAACGACTTCCTCGGCAACGACTACCTGGGCATGCTGCGTGATGCCGGGCCGGATCTCCCGCACCTGCGCACGATCGTCGACCCGGACCGTGGCTGGGATCGCTTCCTCGACGGCGGGAACGCGGTCGAGGAGGCTGACCTGGCGGCGGCGGAGGCGAGCGTCACTCCTGACACGATGTGCGACCTGATGTTCACCTCGGGCACGACCGGGGTGCCGAAGGGCGTGATGAGCGCCCACCGACAGACCCTCGGAGTGGCGCAGGTCTGGGCCCGCGGCGCCGGACTGGGACCGGCGGACCGCTATGCGATCGTGAACCCGTTCTTCCACGGCTTCGGCTACAAGGCCGGCGTGATCGCGGCGCTGACGGCGGGCACGGCGATCCATCCGGTCATCACCTTCGACGCCGAGGAGCTGATGGCCCAGATCGAGCGTGAGCGGATCACCGTGCTGCCGGGCGCTCCGACGATCTTCATCACCCTGATCAACCACCCACGCCTGCGCGAGTTCGACCTGACCTCGCTGCGCTTCGCGATCGCCGGCTCGTCCTCGGTGCCCGAGACGCTCTTCGTGGAGATGCTGGACGTGCTCGGCATCGACCAGGTCGCCCAGGCCTACGGCCTCACGGAGTGCATGGTCGCCACGCAGTCGCGGCCCCATGAGGACCCCCGCCACGTCGCCGAGACCACCGGACCGGCCGTGCCCGGCATCGAGGTGCGCGTGGTCGACGACGAAGGCCGGGACACACCGACCGGCACCGACGGCGAGATCTGGCTGCGCGGTGCCAACGTGATGCTCGGCTACTTCGAGGACCCCGACGCCACCGCCGCCGCCATCGATCCCGACGGCTGGCTGCACACCGGCGACGTCGGCCGCCTCGACGAGCACGGCTGCCTCAAGATCACCGACCGGATCAAGGACCTGATCATCGTCGGCGGCTTCAACGTCTATCCCGCCGAGGTCGAGAACGTGCTCGCCGCCCACCCCGATGTCGTCGAGGCGGCCGTCATCGGTGTCGACGACGAGCGGATGGGCTCGGTGGCGCATGCCGTCCTGCGGCTGCGGGACGGCGTGACGCTGGACGATGCGGCCATGGTGGCCTACTGCCGCGAGCGGCTGGCCAACTTCAAGGTCCCGCGCAGCTTCGCGGTCGTCGAGGACTTCCCGCGCAACGCCAGCGGGAAGATCCTCAAGCGCGAGCTGTAGCCCGGACCCGTGGATTCAGTTCGGGATCACTGCGGTGCCCGCAGCAGCGAGACGACGCATGCACCGCCGAGACCCAGGTTGTGCTGCAGCGCGATCTCCGCGCCTGGGACCTGACGCACGCCGGCCTCACCGCGCAGGTGCCAGGTCAGCTCGGTGATCTGCGCCAGGCCGGTCGCGCCCAGCGGATGCCCCTTGGAGATCAGGCCGCCGGAGGGATTGACGACCCAGCGGCCGCCGTACGTCGTCGCGCCGGACTCGACCAGCGGGCCGCCCTCGCCGACGGCGCACAGCCCGAGGCCCTCTGTGGTGAGGATCTCGTTGATGGAGAAGCAGTCGTGCAACTCGATCACGTCGACGTCCTCGGCGCTCAGGCCGGAGTCGGCGAACACCTGCTCGGCAGCGGCGCGGGTCATCGCAGAGCCGACGGCGTCGATCATGCCTCGTCCCTCGAACGACTCCCCCGTGTCGGTCACCAGTGCCTGCGCGAGGATCTCGACGGCTCGGCTCTCGAGCCCGTGCGCGCGGACGAAACGCTCGCTGGCGACCACGACGGCGGCCGCGCCGTCGGAGGTCGGCGAGCACTGCGACCGCGTGAGCGGGGCGTGGATCTCCTTGTCCGCGAGCACCTGCTCCAGCGTGTAGGCGTCACGGAACTGGGCGTAGGGGTTGTCGACCGAGTGGCGATGGTTCTTCACCGCGACGGCGGCCAACTGCTCGGCCGTCGTGCCGTAGGACGCCATGTGCTCGCGCGCCGCGTTGCCGAAGAACTGTGCGGTCAGCGGGCCGCTCTCCCACGCGTGGTCGCGCCGCAGGACGGCCAGGTGCGGGTCCATCGTCGACGCGGTGCTCGGCGACGCCGGCCCGGCCATCGACTGCCGCGTCATCTGCTCGAACCCGACGGCGAGCGCGACGTCGGCGAGTCCGGCGCCGACCCACTCGCGGGCCAGGACGAGTGCGGAGGAGCCGGTGGCGCAGTTGTTGTTGACGTTGACGATCGGTACGCCGGTCAGGCCGACGTCGTACAGCGCCCGCTGGCCCGCACCGGAGGGTTGGAAGACATAGCCGACGGCGGCGCGCTGCACGTCGTCGTAGCCGACGCCGGCGTCGCCGAGTGCGGCCCGGACGGCTTCACCGACCATCTC
>JASLDK010000303.1 GCA_030145945.1 Nocardioides sp. | reverse complement strand
CGGCGCGCACCTGGTGGGCTCCGACTACGTCTGCGAGGGCGGCTTCGCCTGCAGTGGGGTCAACGCGACGCTGACGGTGCGCAAGCTCGAGACTCAGGTGAACGGCGGTCTGAGCGTGTCGACGGTGCGCTCGGGCAACCCTGTCTCCGCACACGTCGAGCTGGCTGTCGCCGATGACCGTTACCCGCCGTCGGACGCGTGGACCCTCTTCGCCGAATCGGAGAATGGCAACGGCGTCGACCTCGCGTGGGGAAGCTACAGCGGCCCGCTCGACATCGATCTGAGTGACTGGGCGAGCCGCACGAGCGGCACCTGGCGACTCTTCTTCGACTACGGCGGCGACGCCAACTACAAGGGCCTCTGGAAGCCTGCCGAGATCGGGACGTTGGTGATCACCGAGGGCCGCAGCGTGACCGAGACGACCTTCGAACCGCCGGTGATGGGTGTGCCCGTGGGCGGAAAGGTGAGCGTCGAGGTCACCTCCGAGACCGGCACCCCATCCGGGCCGGTGAGCCTGCGCGCCGAGAACGGCGACGTCATCGTCACGGGCACCGTCGTCGCCGGAAAGGCTCTGCTCACGCTGCCCGCATCCGTGCCCGTCGGCGTCCACAACGTCTGGGCGGACTACGCCGGCAGCAACGACCACGAGCCGTCTTCCTCCGCACTGGTGCCGATGGCCGTCCTGCCGGTGGAGATCCACCTTCCGGACCCCGGAACCGTCACCCCTGGCGGTCAGAACGGCACCCCGGGTGCGGTGAAGGCGTCGTCCGCGGTGCTGGGCAAGATCGTCGGAAAGTCCAAGCGTCCCGCGCTGAAGCTCGCGGTCGTCTCGGGCAAGCCGGTCACCGGCCAGGTAGAGATCCGCGAGGGCGACCGCCTGATCCGGACGGTCACCCTGAAGGACGGTCGCGCCAAGGTGGCGTTGAAGAAGCTGGGCAAGGGCCGCCACCTGCTGACGGTGACCTATCTCGGCTCGCCCACCGTTGCCGGATCTGCTCGGACCTGGAAGGTCCGCGTGCGGTAGAGCCAGCTCGGGGCCGGTCCGCGACGTCCTCCGCGGGCCGGTCTCTCGGGCATGTTCTGCCAGGCATGTCCCGGTCGAACCCGCTGCAGCGACTCCTGCGGCGGGCTTCGGCGTTCTCGGGTTCTGCCCCGTCCGGTCGCAGCCTCAGGCGGCGGAGGCGACCACGGCACCGGTGCGCAGCGGAGCGATCGGCGTGGCGCCAGCGGCAACCAGCGCGGCGGCCTCCTCGACGGCCACGGCGTCGGCAACCTCGCGCAGCACGTCGGACAGCGGCATCTCGAGGGCATCGCACAGTGAGGCCAGCAACTCGGAGGAGGCCTCCTTCTGCCCACGCTCGATCTCGGAGATGTAGCCGAGGCTGACGCGGGCGGCTCCCGAGACCTCGCGCAGCGTCAGACCGAGCTCGGCTCGCCGAGTCCGAAGGATGTCACCGAGTGATCTGCGAAAGAGCACCATGGCGTCCCTCCCCCTGTCCTGTCGCTACGGTCCTGATCGAATGCTGGGTACAACGCTACCGGAGCCCTGGTTCTTCCGTCGGCTGCCCGCCTGTTGAGCGGGTCGCTGACACCGCAGCGAGCAGTGCAGTGACGGCGGCATCCACGGTCGCTGCCTGGATCATCGACCGGTCGCCCGCCAGGTTGAGTTGTTGGGTGGTCGTCCCTTCCGGCCCGGCCACACCGACGAACACCATCCCGACCGGCTTGCCCTCCTGCTCGTCCGGACCGGCGACACCAGTCGTGCTCACGGCGTACGCCGTCCCGAGCAGCCGCCGCGCCCCCTCCGCCATCGCGTGGGCACACTCCGCAGAGACCACGCCGTGGCTGTCCACCAGGTCCTGCGGCACGCCGAGCACGTCGACCTTGATCCGGGTCTGGTAACTGATCACCCCGCCGGCGTACACCTTCGAGGAGCCGGGCGCCTGCGTCAGCCTGGCGCCGAGCTTCCCACCCGTCAGCGACTCCGCAGTCGCCACCGTGGCGTCTGCTCTCCGCAGACAACGCACGAGGGCCTCCGCCGGTGACTCCATGACGTCATCGTGTCACGGAGCACCGACAGAGGCCCTCGTCCTTGCGTCCTACCCGGGCAGGATCAGCGGCGAACCACCTTGATCTTCGACTGGGTGACCGGCGAGGCAGTCAGCAGGTCACTGCCGAGGTAGGTCACCTTGATCGATGCCTTGCCGGCCTTGGTGAACGGCTTGAGCTTCAGCGTGGCGATGCCGTTGACGACGGTAACCGTCTGCGCCTTCTGCCCCTTGGCCTTGATCGTCACCTGGCCAGTGACCTCGACGCCGTCGGGGGTCGTGACCATGACGGTGACCTTTGTCTTCGTCTTCTTGGCCTTGACCTTCTTCGGCTTCGTGGTGACCGTGACCCGCGCAGTCCCCTTGACGACCGGCGCGGTCGCTGTCGATACGGCAGTCGCGTCGGCGTACCCACTGGCATGGCCGGTGACACCGACCGTGATGTCCTTGCCGACAGCGGCCTTGGCAACCTGACCCGTCAACTTCAACGTGGACGTCGTCGCACCCGCGATCGGCACACCGTTCGCGAACCACTGATAGGTGAATGACGTCGGCGTGGGCGCCCAAGCGCCGTCGCTAGCCGTCAGGGTCTGGCCGACGCGAGCCGTGCCGGTCACGGTCGGGACCGCAGTCGGGCTCAGGGTGCCAGACTCCACGGCATCGCTCGGGTCAGACACAGCGGTTGCATCCGCATATCCAGTCGCCTTGGCCGTCACCTTCACCGTGATCACCTTGCCCGCCTGAACAGCGGTCAACGTGAACTTCTCAGCCGACGCACCAGCAATCGGGTCACCATCAGCGAACC